>JAFLTN010000020.1 GCA_022510445.1 Muribaculaceae bacterium
CAGGCTTTTCGAGTATCAGAAGCTCTTTAAGCCAATAATCATAATAGGAAATAACTAATTGAAAGAAACATTAGTTAGTAAAATTCATTTATTAATATTCAAAATTTTTTTCTTATTTTTACAAAAAATTATAAAGTCAATATATTATGAAGAAATTAATTGTTCCGATTCTAAGTGCAGTGCTGATGCCTGTTTTCATTGCTTGTACAGATGAAGCAGATTCAAATAAGGAGAATGTAAATATCCACCTTTCAAGAACCGACATCGAACTTAACGGAAAGGAATCAGATATTGCTACCGACCTATATAAATTTCCGATAGATCTTCTTAAGTCGGCCTATAAGTCAGATTCCGGAGATAACATACTCATCTCTCCATTAAGCTCTTCGATGGTGCTGGGAATGATTGCAAATGCAGTCGACGAAGGCCAAAGAGAGAACCTTATGACTGCCATGAACCTGAAGCCGGGGGAGTTGGAAATCTTAAACAGATATTCACAAAAAATGGCCGAAAGCCTACCCTCGATTGACCCTTATGCAAGATTCAATATGAGTAACTCATTTTGGATTAACAGGGAAGTGAATATTTCAGCATCTTACAGGAATATTCTTTCACAAAATTATCTGGCTGAATTCAATAACTTTGAGAGCTTTAATGAAGAAGCTATCCGGAAGATAAACAATTGGGTCAAGACAAAAACCGATAACGGATTTGACAAAATTTTTGAAACTGAAGAGGCATCTCCTTATGTAGTGGCTATATGGTTGAACGCCATTCATTTTAAAGGGATTTGGACTCAGATGTTCGAGCCCAAAAATACTAAAAATAAACCTTTTTATGTTGATTATCCCCAGGAAACGAATATAGTCAACACAGATATGATGTATGGTTATAATTTCCGTTATTCCTATGCCTTCATACCAGATGGTGCACAATATCCCATAAAAAGTGTGATGCTTCCTTATGGCAATGAGTCATTCATCTTCACGGCTGTTCTGCCGGCTCCGGATAAGCCAGACATTCTCTTCACATTGGGAAATCTTGACGAGGAATATTGGAACAGGATTGATCAGATTAGTTCATATGAGCAAGAAAATAACGGGGAAGTCAGAGTGTGGCTTCCAAAGTTCAAGTTAGAAAGAACCAACGATCTGATTCCTTCACTTAAGGACATGGGAATTGAAGACATATTCGACGGTGTTTCTATGAAGGAAAGCTTAGGTTTTTCCGATACAATAAAAATCGATATTTTCCGCCAGGGAGTGTCTATCGATCTTGACGAAGAGGGTGCTGAAATTAAAACAATTACTGCAGCAGACGGTTTTATAAGTACCGCAAATCCCGATTTTGAAAATGAAAGGTTAATAGAACTTAACAGACCGTTTATCTATTTTGTAAGAGAAAGAAGCACCGGTACAGTTATTCTCGCAGGAATCTACAACCATCCTGAATAATTTCCTTATTGTTACTGTTTTTTTAATTTCAAAATTTAATATATCTTTGTAATTTCGATATTATGCTATAAGTATCTCTTTATGAGGGGTACTTATAGCATAAGTATCTTTTTTAAGAGGGGTGCTTATAGCATACAACAACAATAAATTTTAAATTTTTTCAAAACGATAAAAAACTTTTCATTATGGGGAAAATTAAGTTTATATTGATTTTAGCCGGATTTCTGTCCGGGTTAAGTGCCGTAGCCTTCGACTTTGAATATGAAGGTCTTTATTACAAAATCCTCTCGACTGAAGAAAAGACTGTGGAAGTGACCCGGCCAATTGATGATAATTCAAATTTAGGATATACCGGAGAGATTGTCATACCGGAGTATGCAAAATTTGGAGATGAGGTTTATACCGTCATTTCTGTTGGGGAAAGCGCTTTTATACATTGTGATGGAATAACTGCAATTACAATTTCAAACACAGTTAAAACCATCGAAAGTTTGGCTTTCCAGTTTCGTGCTAAAAATATCGAGTTGCACTTAGGAAATTCTGTGGAATATATAGGAGATTATTCTTTTCGTGGAATATCCCTTTCCAATGAACTTGTTTTACCATCTTCTTTGAAATACATCGGAAGTTACGCATTTGATGGATTGAATGCTTCAATAATAAATATTCCTTCCAATGTTGAATTCATTGGAATTCGCGCCTTCCAGTCTGACTCAATACAAGAATACAACGTTGATTCTGAAAACCGCAATTACTGTTCAATCGACGGAGTCCTTTTCGATAAAGATGCAACGACAATAATAAGCTATCCTATGGCGAGAGGTGACATACATTATAAGGTGCCGGAGGGCATAACAGCCATCGGGGAATGGGCTTTTTATGCCGTAAAGAATCTTCAGACCATAGACCTGCCGGACTCACTGACTTCAATAGAAAATTGTGGTTTTTATGGCTGCCATTTAAAGTCAATAGTTATTCCCGATAATGTAAATTATATTGGGCAGTTTGGTTTTAGCGAATGTATTGATTTGGTTTCCATCGAGATTCCGGAATTGATTGATAGAATTGAGTGGGGAACATTTATCTGGTGTTTCGAACTTCAAAAAGTTACCTGTAAACCTCTTACACCCCCTTATTGTAATTATTGGGCTTTCTATGATTGGCTCGAACCAGTATGGAACACTCCTCTTTCTAAATGCACACTCTATGTTCCTGAAGAATCTTTGGAATTATATATGGCAACATTTCAATGGAATGAGTTTGGTAAAATTATAGGCTTACCTTCCTCTACCGGTGTGGAATCAGTCAATGGTATGGAAGACTCACATTTCAGTGTCTATAATCTCCGAGGTGTAAATATCCTTAACACGACTGACAAATCAGAGATTCGGGAACTTCCTTCAGGAGTCTATATAATCAACGGAAAGAAAGTGGCTCTTTAAGCCAATAATCATAACATGAAATAACTGATTGAAAAGACACATTAGTTAGTAATTTCATATTTTCAATCTATTTCAGTAATAGTCAGAAAGGCTTTTTCCATTGTAACCCAACATAAGGGAAATGTAGCGAAACTTGTCGGGTGTATCTAAAACAATATTAAAACGGCCTTGAAGAGGTTGTTTATAAGCGAGTTAACAGATTAAATAATTGAATCCGAAATGAAACGACTATCAGAGATCTTTAAATTAACATTGGCAGTGTCATGTATTTTCTTTATGGCAGCCTATACCTCATGTGGCGATGAATCAGAGCCATTAGTAATCGACAAAGAAAATCAGGCAGAAAACGTAGAATCAGAGTATCCTGATGAGGAAAACATAGAGCAGGAAGAAGGAAATTCCGAAGAAGGTGAAAAAGAACCGGAAAACGGAGAGAATGAGGAAAACAACGATCCTACGAACCAGAATCCGGACACGGACACCCCCGAGATAAATGATCCGCAAGAAGAACAACCGGAGGAGCCCGAAACGGATCGATTGGATGAAAGGATTTTCGGATCATGGACAATACCCATAAACATACCTCTTTATGGTGGACATACAGTCGTCTCTATTTATCAGAGAGGAAGTATCGTCTTTTTACCGGATGGGAAACTGAAGACAGCATTTATCTTAGTCAGCTATCAAAACTCGAAAAAGAACTTAGTTACGAGGGATGACGAAATATTTGATTCTTATACCTATACAATGAGAAATGACACCATCAGTGTTTATGACTCTGACACTCAGCTAATATCAAAACTAAAATATGCAGTTGAAGAGGACAAACTGACGCTAACTAAAGTTGAAGGCAAGAATTTCCCCTCCCTGGTTCATGAAAAAACCTTCAAATATGAGGCAAAGGATAAGGAGATGTACACACGTGAGCTACCCCTCAGCCTTACTGTCATATTAACCGGCGTGACTTACTTCGATGGCGTTTTTTATAACGTTTCAGGAGATGTCAGCACGATATCTGATTTTGAATTGAAATTTTCAGACGGCAGGGATGTAAAACTTAAATCTTCCTACTTTTATCTTGACAATTATGAGATTAATCCCAACACTTTATATCTCTCAACCATAAACCTTCCGAATGGGGACTATAAGCTGAACCTTACCGGAGAAATATATCATTTTGATTCTGAACTGATGGCTTATAAAGCCATATATCCCTTGAAAATAGTTGAAAGCGCCGACCAACTTCCTGCAGGTGCTCCCGAAATCGGAACATATTCCATGACAATATGGAATAACGATTATTATTAATGATAGATACGTTCCTTATGCCGGTTATCCAAAATAGATAAGCTCTTCGAACTATCCAATAAACAGAGCCCGTTCATCTCCAGAGATTGATGAACGGGCTCTTAAAAATGTGGGGTTAGTTGTTGATATGCGATTATTCCTTGATTGAAGTTTTTTCAAAATGAGCCTTTTCCAACTGATCATTTACAAAAGCCGCGTCGACTACAAATTTGTCAGTTTTGACAGAAGGGATATCAAACATCGCATCCATCATCACGGTCTCGACTATGGAACGCAGCCCCCTGGCTCCCAGTTTATATTCCACAGCCTTATCAACTATCAGGTCTAATGCATCTTCCGAAAACTCAAGCTTAACTCCGTCTATTTCAAACAGCTTCTTATACTGCCGGGTTATGGCGTTTTTCGGCTCGGTCAGGATTCTCCTTAAAGCCTCCTTGTCAAGAGGGTCAAGGCTTGTCAGAATAGGGAGTCTGCCGATTATCTCCGGGATAAGTCCAAAAGATTTCAGATCCATCGGCATCACATATTTCATAAGATTCTCCCTTTTCTTTTTTCGGCCTGATTCATCATGGCCGTAACCTACAACATGAGTATTAAGCCGGGAGGCGATTTTTCTTTCTATGCCGTCGAAAGCTCCGCCACAGATAAAGAGAATATTCTTAGTGTCGACGGCTATCATCTTTTGCTCCGGATGTTTTCTGCCGCCATTTGGCGGAACGAGCACAACCGAACCCTCAAGAAGTTTTAGAAGTCCTTGCTGAACCCCTTCCCCACTGACGTCGCGCGTGATTGACGGGTTATCCGACTTACGGGCTATCTTATCGATTTCATCTATGAACACAATACCCTTTTCAGCTTTTTCCACATCATAATCGCAAGCCTGAAGAAGTCTTGTCAGAAGAGATTCGATATCTTCACCCACATATCCGGCCTCGGTGAGAACCGTGGCGTCTACAATCGTGAACGGCACATCAAGCAACCGGGCGATAGACTTCGCCAGAAGTGTCTTACCGGTTCCTGTGGGACCTACCATGATGATGTTAGACTTCTCGATATCTACATCATCACCGCTATCCTTCTGTGCGATTCTCTTGTAATGGTTATAGACGGCTACTGAAAGATACTTCTTTGCCTCATCCTGACCAATCACATACTGGTCGAGAAATTTCTTAATCTCCCTGGGCTTGGGTATCTCTGTGCCACATTTATCTTCTGGTTCGGCTGCCGACTTCTTTTTCAGCTGACTGTCTCGCGCATTGTCGATATAACTTATGCACTCGGTGCAGAGGTTCAGTCCATCAAACACCTTAATAACACGAGTGCGGGAGCTTTCATAAGCCCCGCACATAGAACAAACAGGTCCGGCTTTCTTCTGAGCCATTTCTAAATTCAGTCTTTTTTGTTTTTGGGATTAACCAACACTTTATCGATCATTCCATAATCCATTGCCTCCCGGGCTGTCATCCAATAATCCCTGTCGGAATCGGCTTCGACTTTCTCAAAAGGCTGACCCGAATGTGAGGAGATTATTCTGTAAAGCTCGTCTTTTAATTTAAGAATCTCACGCGCAGTGATCTCAATATCGGAAGCCTGTCCCTGGATTCCTCCCATAGGCTGATGGATCATTACCCTTGAATGAGGAAGCGCAAACCGCTTTCCTTTCTGACCGGCCACAAGAAGAACAGCGGCCATGGATGCAGCCATACCGGTGCAGATAGTGGAGACATCACTTGAGACATATTGCATGGTGTCGTAAATGCCAAGGCCGGCATATACGGATCCTCCCGGAGAATTGATATAGATAGAGATATCTTTTTCAGGATCTATGGAATCAAGATAAAGTAGCTGAGCCTGGATAATATTTGCCGAAGTATCTGTCACCTGAGTGCCGAGAAAGATAATTCTATCCATCATCAGCCTGGAAAAGACATCCATCTGAGTGACGTTTAGCTGACGTTCCTCAAGGATATATGGATTCATATAATCAGCTGCGGGACCGGTGGAGGTGACAATTGGATTGCTGACATCAATATGCCTGGCATAACTGTCGAGAGTATTGGAGCTGATGCCAAGATGATTGACCGCAAAATTTTTAAAATCTTTATGCATGTTCTTTTAGAAATTAATTTTACCGATACCTTTCAAATATTATGCCAAATCCGGGGCCTTAAAATGGATCACTCGCTTCAGGCACCGTAATATAATTTACGGAAATCTTCCACGCTCAGAGCCTTATCGTCAAGCGAGACATTCTCTTTAACAGCTTCGAAAACTTTTCTGTTTAAAGCGTTTCTTTCAAACATATCTCTGTTTTTCGGCTCTTTCACAACTTCTCGGGCATAACGGTCGACCATTTCAACAGGCACATTGCCGCCATACTGACGGAACTGATTTACCACTGCAGCCCTTGCTTCCTGAAGAAGATCTTCATCTGTGACTTCAACCTTGAACTGAGAAACGACCTCATCTTTTGTAAGATCCCAGATCAGTTGTGGACGCATCTTTGTGTATTCCTCATCAATATTCTCAGCGGTGAGATCCTTATTCTGGGACATCAGGAACTGTTTGAGCACCTCATCCGGAAGTTCAACGTTGCCAACGGCCTTAAGGATGGAGTCGCGAGCGTCGATTGTGAACCTGTAGTCGGATTCAACTGCAAGCTGATCCTTTACCATATTCTTCACAGCTTCCTTCAATTCATCTTCATTATGCACCTTATCCTTACCGAATGCATTGTCGAAGAATTCCTGATCAAGATCTGCGGGCTTGAGAACAATTATTTCCTTTATTTCAAAATTAAAGTCACCCTTGTGATTTTCTACGTCTTTCTTGTCAATCTGGAGCATTGAAGACATTTCGGTTGCATTGGTGTTGCAGGTGGCTGCCGGATTGAAGACAACAACATCCCCTGGATGTTTCCCTTCAAAGAGTTTCTTCTGCTCGTCGTCGGTGAAATGTATGGGGGCGATAATTCCATTGTCGACAACAATACCGTCTTCCATCACCGAACCGTCGGGATTCAACTCGGTTATGACTCCTTTAATAACAGCGTCGGGAGTTGTTTCCTGACCGGGCCCCTGGATTCCGAATCTCTTGCGGAGGGCATCGATCTGCTCTTCGACCATCTTGTCGGTGACAGTGATGGTGTAATAAGGAACATGCATATCCTTATTTACGTGAGGATCTATTTCTGGTGCAAGACCAACCTTAAACTTAAATGTGAAATCTTTTTCGTCTTCCTTGAAAAGATTGTCTTTATCAGGGATGGGCTGACCCAAGACCCTGAGGTTATTTTCCTTTATATAATCATATACAGCATCTGCTATGGCGCGGTTGACAACATCGTATTTTACACTTGCGCCATATTTCTTTTCAAGAAGGCTCATCGGGACATGGCCTGCCCTGAAGCCTGGTTCGGGACGATGCTGCCCGATCTGTTTGAGCTGTTTCTTTACTTTCTCTGAGTAGTCTTTCTCTTCGAGGGTCACTGTCAATTCAGCATCGACATTGTTAAGCTTGTTGAATTCTACGTTCATATTTCGGAATATTATTTCTTCTATTGGAGATATCTGATCGCCAAATATCTGCAAATTTATTGATTTTTCATTGAGTCAGCAAATTTCAGACCAAATAGGGGATATGAATCAGACAAGGGCTCTCTTTTCAGAATAGAAGGTGGTGAAGACCTTAACCATATCCTCATGATCGCCGACACCGGCAGTCTCAACAGCCGAATGCATTGCCCAGATTGCGGCTCCGACATCCACGCCGTTTATATCCATCTGAGAGGTGAGAATATTTCCTAAAGTAGACCCTCCGGCCACATCGGCATGATTTACAAATATCTGCCACCTTACGCCGCTAAGCCTGCAAAGAATCTTAAAAACGGAAGCACCACGAGAATCGGTCATATATTTACCGCTCGAATTTATTTTTATAACGGGACCTCCTCCGATCACCGGATGATTTGTAGGGTCATACTTTTCGTTATAATTCGGATGCCAGGCATGCGCATCGTCGGCTGAAATCATAAATGAATTGGCTATACCGATATGGAAATCATCGGGTGAACCTCCAAGAGAACGGTTTACCCTTTCCAACAAATCCCTGAGAACCGGTGAAGCGGCACCCTGACGAGTGGCAGAACCGGTTTCTTCATTGTCAAAAACAGCAAGAAGCCGTATGAAGGGAACCTCTTCACTTTCGGTCTGCAACAAAGCTTCAAGACCGGCGAAGACCATTGACAGATCATCGATCCTTCCCGATTCAAAATATTCATTATTGATTCCTGACAATTCAGCTTTGCCTACAGGATAGAGGCTTAGCTCATAATCTATGACGTCTTCCGGTGAAACTCCCGCTGACTCCGAAATTACTGGAAGAAGGATGCCGTGATTCCTTTTGGCTTTTTCAATCTCTTCTTTAGAAAAATAGCCTATCACCGGCTTCATGTCTTTCTGCACCGAGAGGGAGATTCCTTCGTTTACCTGACGGTTGAAATGGATGGCAAGATCGGGGATGACTGCTACAGGCCTTTTTAAATCCACAAGAATTTCCCGAGGGACCAGAGTGCCTTCCTGACTCACCATTATACGGCCCGATATGGATAACGGGCGGTCGAACCAGGTGTAGAGTATGCCTCCTCCGTATTTTTCCACATTAAGTGAAACAACTCCCCCCTCGCCATAAATTTCCGGCTTCGGCTTGATCCGGAAACATGGACTGTCGGAATGGGCTGCTATAATCCTGACTCCGTTTTTAAAACAATCCTTTCCGGATCCTATTGTAAATGCAAAAACGGCACCTCCGTTTTTCTTGAGGTAGTATTTTCCGCCCTCCACTACCGACCAGTCTTCATTCTGCCGGACTTCCCGGAATCCTCTTTTTAACAACTCTTCCTCTACTGTCTTAACAGTGAGGAAATTACAACTGGAACGGTCGAGCCAGTCAAACAATCTCTGAATCATAATCTGCCAAATTTAATATCGTTAAGAGCCTTCATGACGTTACAGAGATTCTGGCTCCAATAGCTTTCAAATTTTTCTCTGCAATCCAAATAAGCGTCTTCAAGACGGTCTCCGTCGGAATCCCTGACTATCGAGATAAAATCAAACAGAGGCTGGAAAATATCTGCAAGACCTTCTGAAACCGACGCTGTGATCGGGGTTTCGCTATATTTCATGTCTTCATGGAACGTATCGAGATATGTATCCTGGGCGCCAATTATAGAAGCGATTCCCTTCTGAATGAATTCATAAAGATCCTCATCGACATAGGTGGAGAAATAATCATCTTCAAGTGGGATTGTTTCAGGCACAAGGTCGAAAAAATTCCAATAAATTTTCGGCAGCAAGCTCAGAATCCGGTCGATGAATTCATCCTTTTCCATATCTGCCCAAGCCTGGCACAATTCACAATAAGAATTGCATAGAGCCACAATATCATATAACCTGGCTTTATCTTCTGTTTTCATAATTTTATATCTCCTTCCGGCAAAATCCGCTATGAATAATTAATTCAACTTCCGCATGCTTAATGCTTTTATTTCTAAAGATATTTCGAAGATATTTTCATTGGTAAAGTTTATTCTTGCTTATAAAATCAGCCACTGCTTCAGGCAGAAAATAATTCATATTCCATCCCTGCCGCAACTTTTCCCTCAAAAAAGTGGAAGAAACCCCGCAAACCGGCATTCCCTCTATGAATTCAAAACCTTCAGGGGACAGGGAAGGAAGCGGAAAAGCTGGTCTCGGATAAACCAGAACACCGAATTCATCCCGGATTTTACCGGCATTTTTCCAATTATTGAAATTTAGAAAACTGTCGCTTCCTATAATTATTTTAAATTCATGATCCGGAAAAGCGTTTTTCAAAGCCTTCAGCGTATCATAGGTATATGAAGGTGACGGTAAAGACATTTCAAAATCGGAAACTTTGACCCCCCGAAGAGATCCGGCTGTAAGCTCAGCCATTTGCAGTCGCCGGGATTCGGAAGCCTCGGCGTCATCTTTCAAAGGGTTTCTCCGGCTTACCATAAGCCAGACCTCGTCGACATGGCCGGATTGAGCAAGAAAACTGGCAATCATTGCATGCCCGATATGAATCGGGTCAAAGCTGCCTCCGAAAATGCCGATCCTCATTCTTCTGAAATAAAATCCATTATTATTTTTTCAGCTTCAAACACCGCATCGTCGAGATTGTCGTTAACAACAATCTTGTCAAACTCGGGAGCGAAACTCATTTCATATTCCGATTTTCGAAGACGTTTTTCGATTACCTCCTCGGAATCAGTGCCTCTGTTTCTCAGCCTTTTTTCCAGTGTTATCTTATCGGGAGGCATGATAAAAATCGAAAGAGCCCTCGAGCCGTAACGTTTCTTGATATTTAGGGCACCTTTAACGTCGACATCCATCACAAGATTTTGGCCACCGCCGGTTATTCTTTTAACCTCACTTTCCAGAGTACCGTAGCAAACTCCCTGATAGACTTCCTCCCATTCCACAAAATCGCCGGCATCGGCTTTTCTCCTGAATTCCTCTTCTGTCAGGAAATAATATTCTTTTCCATGTTTTTCATCGCCACGGGGCTTTCGGCTCGTGGCAGAGATGGAAAATCCCAAGGATAAAGATCCGTTGGGGATGAGACGGTTTATGATTGTTGATTTCCCGGACCCGGAGGGAGCTGAGAATATTATTATTTTACCCTCCATATCATAAAACATTCAGAACCTGTTCCTTGATCTGCTCAAGTTCATCTTTCATCATCACCACAATCTTCTGCATGTCGGCATCGTTAGCCTTGGAACCCAACGTATTGATTTCACGGCCCATCTCCTGCGCTATGAATCCGAGTTTTTTACCTTTACCGGCACACTGATTCTCGTCGGGAAGCCCGAGGGTTTCCTCAAAATAATCGAGATGGCTTTCAAGTCGCACCTTTTCTTCGGTGACGTCAAGTTTTTCGATATAAAAGATCAGCTCCTGCTCCAGCCTTCCCTTATCATATTCTATCGACTGCAGCTTGGCAAGATTTTCTTCCAGCCGTTCTCGAATTTTGGGGATTCTCCTTTCTTCAAATTTTACGATTTCTTTAAGAAGGCCTCTTATTCTTTCAAGTTTCTGAAAGAAAAAATCATAAAGTTTTTTCCCTTCGTTAAGTCTTGAGCCCCTGAGATCATTGACAGCTTCGAGGCAGGTGTCCAAAAGATCAGAAACCTCCGATTCATCCGGTCCGGTCGATTCGGCCTTAAAGACATCGGGCATCCGGAACAAGGTCTGATACCAGTCATTGGGAACCGGTATATCCAGTTCCCTGGATATAGCCATTATCTGTTCCTTATAGGCCTTAAGCAGTTCCCGGTTTATGTTGGATAAATTTTCACCGGGTGCATGTTCGATAGAAACGGAAAGTTCAATCTTACCTCTTTCCAAAAGATCGGAAACGGTGGAACGGAGAATATTTTCCTGGTCGCGGAAATAAGAGGGGACTCTTAAAGAGAGATCAAGCTGTTTGCTATTGATCGATTTTATTTCAACTTTAATATTTTTCTTATCGGAAGTGTAAGCGCTCTTTCCGTAACCTGTCATGGATGCTATCATGGTTCTCAGAATTTTCAGTGTAAGATGCAAAATTAATCAAAAATTTGTCCTTTTATTATTTATCTCATCAATTTTCATTAGATTTGCCAATAATTAACCCAAAAAAGATATGGACAACAAAGAGCTATTAGCCGAAGTTAAGGCAAAGGCCGAAAAATGGCTCGGCCCGCAATATGATGAAGAGACCCGGAAAGCAGTTAAAGCGATGCTTGACTCTCAGGATCCTTCAGAACTGATCGATGCTTTCTATAAAGACCTGGAATTCGGCACCGGAGGTCTGCGCGGCATTATGGGAGCCGGGAGCAACAGGATGAACATTTACACTGTCGGGGCTGCAACTCAGGGTTTGGCTAACTATCTGAAAGACTGTTTCAAAGATTTACCGGAAATTTCAGTGGTGATAGGCCATGACGTAAGGAACAATTCAAGAAAATTTGCAGAACTGGCAGCCGACATTTTTTCAGCCAACGGCATTAAGGTGTATCTCTTTGATGCTTGCAGGCCGGTTCCGGAAGTTTCATATGCCATCCGTAAACTCGGCACCCAAAGCGGTGTGATGGTGACTGCGAGCCACAATCCGAAAGAATATAACGGCTACAAGGCATATTGGAGCGACGGAGCCCAGATGATTGCCCCGCATGATGTTGAAACCATAGCATACGTAAATGCAATCACTTCTGTCGACCAGATTAAATTCACTCCTAAAAAAGAGCTGATAACAATAATCGGCAAGGATGTCGACAATATGTATCTTGATGACATCAAGACATTGTCATTATCGCCTGATTCCATCAGGAGACACCATGACATGAAGATTGTCTATACGCCTATTCATGGCACAGGATCAATGCTCGTCTTCGATTCTCTCAAGAAATGGGGCTTCGATAATGTTATCCATGTCCCTGAACAAGATATTCAGAGCGGTGATTTCCCGACAGTAGATTCTCCGAATCCTGAAAATTCCGAAGCCATGACAATGGGTATAGCCAAGGCTAAAGAGACCGGCGCGAGTCTTGTGCTTGCTTCCGACCCGGACTCCGACCGTATCGGACTCGTAGTGAGAGACAGCAATGGTGAATACCAGCTGGTAAACGGCAATCAGATAGTAATGATATTCCTATATTATATAATTACAAGGAATAAAGAATTAGGTAAAATCACCGGCAATGAATATTGCGTCAAGACGATTGTCACCACAGAAACCATCAAGAGAATTGCAGAAGCCAATCAGGTGAAATGTTTCGACTGCTACACCGGTTTCAAATGGATCGCCGACGTGATGCGGAACATGGAGAGCGAAGGCCGTTACCTGGGGGGCGGAGAAGAGAGCTACGGATTCCTTCCGGAAACTTTTGTCAGGGATAAAGATGCAGTGTCATCCATCACCCTGATGTGCGAGATCGCAGCATGGGCAGCCGACCGCAACCAGACACTCTACGACTTATTAATCGATATTTATCTCCAATATGGTTTCTCAAGAGAAAAGGGAGTTAGCGTGGTGCGTCCAGGAAAATCTGGAGCCGACGAAATCGTTGCAATGATGAAGAACTTCCGTGAGAATCCTCCTAAAGAACTTGCTGGCAGCCGCATAGCCCTCATCAAGGATTATTCCGACCTTAACTGCAGGAACCTCGTGACCGGTGAAGTAACCAAGATGAACTTCCCGACAACGTCAAATGTGCTTCAGTTCTTCACTGAGGCCGGCGACAAAGTTTCTGTGAGACCGTCAGGAACAGAGCCTAAGATTAAATTCTATGTGGAAGTCCGCAAAGATTTCGACGATAAAGGAAAATATGAAGACACTGTAAAAGCAGCCGAAGAAAAGATAAGCCGGGTGCTGAAAGATCTTGGTGTTTAAGTGAGTAAGATATCCTGGCGTCCGGGTACACAGGTTTATCCCATACCTGCCGTGATTGTGACCTGCGGAGACACGCCACAAAACTGGAATATGCTGACCATAGCGTGGACCGGAACGATCTGTTCCGATCCACCTATGTGCTATATATCGGTCAGACCTGAGAGAGCTTCTTATCCTCAGATTGTAAAAAATATGGAATACACCATAAATCTCACCACCAAAGATATGGCATTCGCCACTGACTGGGTGGGAGTGAGATCGGGGAAAGATTTCAACAAATGGGAAAAGACAGGTCTGACACCGCTGCCCGGAGAGAAAGTGGCATCCCCTACCATTCTTGAATCTCCTCTAAGCATAGAATGTAGGGTAAAAGAGATAATGAAACTCGGCACTCATGACATGTTCATTTCAGATGTGCTGAATGTAAGGGTCGACTCACGGTTTCTGGATCCGGAAACCGGGAAATTCGAAATGGAGAAAGCCGATCTGATAGCCTATTCCCATGGATTTTATCACGAGCTGGGAGCTGCCATAGGGAAATTCGGTTTCTCCGTCAAAAAGAGAAGATAACCCTTTGTTGGTAAGAAAATGGTTTTAAATTACCTATAAATAGGGATTGACACACCTCTCTTATCTTTTTAATTTTGCATCATAGTTGATAAGATAAGACACAGTCTTTAGTTTTAGTTTATTTGAGTCAGACCCTTCTACAGGAAGGGTCTTATAATAAATATCTTAGATGAAATATATCGCTCAAGACAAAATGATTTCCCTAATAGGAGACGATTACCGGTTTCTTCAGGTGATGAGCCGTTTCGGAATTCCTCTGGGTTTCGGCGACAAGTCTATAGAGGAAGTCTGCAAAGACAACGGGGTTGACTGTGAAACTTTTCTCATGGTGGTGAACTTTATCTGCGACGAAGAGACTGAAGAAGATCCTGGAGTCCAGACATCTCTTGCTTCTTTGCTTCATTATCTGAAACAAAGCCATATATATTTCCTGGAATTCTGTCTGCCGGCAATCAGGAGGAAGCTGCTTGACGCCATCGAAATGAAAGATTCCGATGTGTCATTCCTAATTTTAAAACTGTTTGATGAATATGTCGACGGAATCAGGGAGCATATGACCGAGGAAGAGAATAATCTTTTCAAGCTTGTGGACGGCGCAATGAACAAAGAGCTAAAACCGCAGACTTTTATTTCAACCTACAGCCATCATCATCAGGAAGTAAGTTCCAAACTCAAAGAATTAAAGAACATAATCATAAAATATTCTCCACAGGGCGCAAAAGCAAACCTGCTGAATGCGGCATTGTACGACATATACCGATGTGAAGAGGAATTAGGGAGCCATTGCAGGATTGAGGAGTTTCTACTCATCCCGAGTCTTAATCGTCAACTCCAATTTCAATAAGTATGTCTGAGGATTTAAGACTTAAAATAATAATTGCCGAGACTGCACCGGTGGTTATGGAAGGTTTTTCAAATTGCCTGAAAAAAATCCATGACCTAAGGACACATATCTTTGAGATCACAACGAAAAAAAAGCTTATAGAAACGGTAAACAATACTGAAATAGATCTTCTGATAATAAACCCCACTTTCGGTGGGATCTTTAATCCCGAAGAGCTCAGAAAATCAAGTCTGAACCGGGATTTGAAAGTTTTTGCCATCGAAATGGGCAAACTGAGCCATCAGATCTTGGCTCTTTATGACGACCATCTGCATATAACAGACGACCTGGCCGCAATCGGGGAAAAAGTGAAAAGGTTATTCCACAGTTCTAAAGGTGAAAATGAAGAAAAGGAAACATTATCTGCAAGGGAGCGGGAGATTGTCAGTTATGTGGTGAAAGGTTTCACCAATCAGGAGATAGCCGATAAACTTTTCCTCTCCATACATACCGTGATCACCCACAGACGCAACATAGCGAGAAAACTTGAAATACATTCAGCCACGGGCCTGACTATATACGCCATTGTCAATAAGATAGTAGACCTCTCGGAAATCAAGTTATAATTTTGTAACTTTACAGCGATAAAACTCTATGATTCCTCTCCCCGTTTTGTTGCAAAATAGTGGGAGGGATATCATATCAGATGTCTGCAAACATGTTTTTAAAGAAAAAATCAAAGGAACCGATATCCGAAATTGATAATAAATCAAAACGTAACCGCAAGATAGTTATCGCCCTTTGGAGTGTATTTATAACTTTCGGTTGTGTTGTGGGAATTATCCTTCTGCTTATATATAATGGCGTAATTGGTTATATGCCTCCGATTGAGGAGCTTGAAGATCCTCATGACAAATTGGCTTCAGTGCTCATTGCCTCTGACGGAAGCACAGAATTGGGAAGATATTTCTCCGGTTCGGGCAACAGGGTTAATTCCGACTATGATGCAGTCTCACCCTATGTGATCGATGCTCTCATTTCTACCGAAGATGAAAGATTTCCTGACCATTCCGGTATTGATTTCATTGCCTTAGGGAGAACGGCAGTCAAGACCCTCCTGATGGGCGACAAATCGTCGGGAGGCGGCTCCACAATCACACAGCAGCTTGCAAAACAACTCTATTCCCAGCCCTCTTCCAATCTTTTCAAGCGTGCCATTCAGAAACCTATAGAATGGATGATTTCGGTGAAACTCGAACGTTTCTATACAAAGGAAGAGATCATAAACATGTATCTCAACCGGTTTGATTTCCTCAATAATGCTGTCGGTATCAAAACAGCTTCCAATGTTTATTTCAATAAGGAACCGGGAGACCTGAATATCGAAGAAGCTGCCATGCTTGTCGGTATGCTCAAAAATCCGAGTCTGTATAACCCGTTGCGCCATCCGGAAAGGACTAAAGAACGAAGAAACGTGGTGATCGACCAGATGCAAAAGGCCGGTAAGCTGTCGAGGGAAGAGGCCGACTCCATTAAACAACTCCCTTTGACTCTTGACTATCACAGAGTTGACCACAAACAGGGGATTGCCCCATATCTCAGGGAGGAACTCCGGATGCTTTTTTCTGCGAAAGAACCGGTAAAACCTCAAAAGAGTAAATATAAAAGTGATCTTGCCTACACTCTTGCCTTGGGTCAATATAACACCGATTCAATCCAATGGGCTGACAATCCCCTCTATGGCTGGATCCTGAAGAATCCTAAACCCGACGGTTCATATTATGATATCTACACTGACGGTTTAAAGATTTACACTACCATCGACACACGAATGCAGCAATATGCCGAAGAAGCGGTTTATAAACATCTCGGAGAAACGCTGCAACCGGCTTTCTTTAAAGAGAAACAAGGCCAGTCAACCGGACCTTACACCACTAACGGTACAGAACTTTCGAGAAGCGGAGTTATGAATCTCATCGAGAATGCGATGAAACAGACAGATCGCTGGAGGATGATGAAAAAAGGAGGATTTTCTGAAGAAGAGATTCGTGCCTCGTTCAACGAGCCCTACACTATGGATATCTTTACATATGTAGAAGAAAACGGGAAAATGAGGCCGGGATCGAAGACCGTCACCATGTCTCCCTACGATTCATTGCTCTACATGAAATCAATATTGCGCACCGGCATGATGAGCATGGATCCTTCCACAGGTTATGTCAAGGCATATGTCGGAGGACCCGATTTCAATTATTTTCAATATGATATGGTTTCGAGAGGAAGAAGGCAGATTGGTTCTACTGCCAAGCCTTTCCTGTATACACTTGCCATGGAGCAGGACTTCACTCCTTGTTCGCAATTTTTAAATTCCCAACCTACTTTCGGCAATTGGTCTCCGAGGAATTCCGGAAGTGCCAGAATAGGTGAAATGGTTGACTTGCGGTGGGCCCTGACAAATTCCAACAACTGGATTTCGGCCAGACTCGTTTATGAATTGGGCGCCAAAGCATTGGCTAACAAAATGAGACTGTTCGGAGTGACCGGGCATATCGACGAAACCCTTCCGTTAGCGCTTGGCACGGTAGATGTCCCGATAAAAGAGATGGTGAGCGCTTATTCCACTTTTGCCAATAAAGGACTCAGAGTCGACCCGATCTTTGTGACCCGGATAGAAGACAACCAGGGGAACATTATATTTACCGCAGCACCTCACCGCACGGAAGTGACAAGTGAAGACGCCTATTATAAGATTCTTTCAATTCTTATGAACGTGGTAGACGGCGGTACAGCCGCAAGTCTCAGGGGACGTTATGGAATCCGCGCCCAGATGGGAGGCAAAACAGGCACGACGAATTCAAATTCTGATTCATGGTTCATGGGGTTCACACCTGAACTCGTGACAGGAGTCTGGGTAGGCGGAGAAGAACGATATATTCATTTCAACACAATGGCCTTAGGTCAGGGGGCAAGGGCCGCCCTCCCTATTTACGGATATTACATGCAGGATGTCTACAAAGATTCTCATCTCCCCTATTCCCAAGACACAAGATTTGAATTTCCTTATGACTTCAATCCTTGTAGCGGCGAGATTTTTGAATCGACTTCAGAGGGTATAGAAGAATTCACTGAAGGGATATTTGATTGACACACAGAAAAACCCCGGGCAAAGCAGAATCTGCAGTCCCGGGGTTAAATTTGTTATAAGTATCCTAATTTATTTCAATACTCCAAGTTTCTTTCCAACCTTAATAAATGCTGCTATAGCCTTATCAAGCTGTTCTTTTGTGTGGCCGGCTGAAAGTTGAACACGTATTCTTGCCTCGCCTTTGGGAACAACGGGATAATAGAAACCTGTGACAAAAACTCCCTCTTTCTGCATTTCCGCTGCAAAGTCCTGAGAAAGTTTTGCATCGTAAAGCATGACGGCACATATGGCGCTCTGGGTCGGTTTGATATCAAAACCGGCGTCGAGCATTTTCTGACGGAAATATTCCACATTTTCGACAAGGCGGTCGTGAAGTTCATTGCTTTCTTTCAAAATCTTAAACATTTCGAGACTTGCGCCCACGATTGAAGGAGTCACTGAATTCGAGAACAGATATGGCCTCGACCTCTGGCGCAGCATGTCTATAATCTCTTTTTTACCGGTGGTGAAACCGCCCATGGCGCCACCGAAAGCCTTTCCGAGAGTACCTGTGAAAATATCAATCTTACCGTAGCAGTCATATTTTTCAGCCACTCCATGTCCGGTTTTGCCTACAACACCGGCGGAATGACTTTCATCAACCATTACAAGGGCATCATATTTTTCTGCGAGCTCACAGATCTTATCCATGGGAGCCACATTACCGTCCATTGAGAAAACGCCATCTGTGGCGATAATACGGAATCTCGCGTCTTTTGCTTCTTTAAGACAACGTTCAAGGTCTTCCATATCAGCATTCTTATACCGATATCTTTTAGCCTTGCTCAATCTGACCCCGTCGATTATAGATGCATGGTTCAGGGAGTCGCTGATAATTGCATCCTCTTCAGTGAACAGAGGTTCAAAAAGACCTCCGTTGGCATCAAAACATGCGGCATAGAGAATAGTGTCTTCAGTCTTGAAATAATCACTTACAGCTTTTTCGAGTTCCTTGTGAAGATCCTGCGTTCCGCAAATGAACCTTACGGAGGCCATACCGTAGCCTCTTGTGTCCATAGCTTTCTTTGCTGCCTCAATAAGCCGGGTGTTATCGGCGAGCCCGAGATAATTGTTGGCGCAGAAATTCAGAACCTCACCGGTTGTGTTGGCAACATCGATTTCAGGGCCCTGCGGACTTTCAATGATTCTTTCGTTTTTGTAAAGACCTGCTTCTTTAATGTCTTGAAGCTCTTTTTCAAGATGGGCTTTAAATTTACCGTACATAGTATTTTAATTAAGGTTTAAGCATGTATTCACCAAATCCACATCGGTAAATAACAAAAGTGGTTTAAAATTTTCCAAAGTTAACAATTTTTACCCGATTTCGTATTATCTTTGCATAACAATAGTGACATATTGAAAATCAAAAGACCCAAATTGTCAAAAAAACTTAACCAAACACTTAAAATTACCTTATTGCCAATACTGGTATGAAAAACATTCTTATAATCGGAGCAACCGGTCAGATCGGATCGGAACTGACCATGAAATTACGTTCAACTTATCCAAACGGAGAAGTAGTGGCCGGGTATATTCCCGGGGCAGAACCTAAAGGAGAACTGCTGGAATCAGGACCATCAGAGATAGTGGACATCACCAATCCGCAACAAATAGCTGAGGCTGTAGATAAATATAAAATCGATTCTATCTACAATCTTGCTGCCGTTTTGAGCGCTGTGGCAGAGACCAAACCTCAGCTTGCCTGGAAAATCGGAGTGGGAGGTTTATATAATGTGCTTGAAGTGGCCAGAGAAAAGAACTGCGCTGTCTTCACACCCAGTTCAATCGGTTCTTTCGGACCCGGCACTCCTAAAGTAAATACTCCTCAGGACACAATTCAGCGGCCTACGACAATGTATGGTGTGACAAAAGTGACCGGTGAACTTTTATCAGACTATTACTTCAAAAGGTTCGGCGTTGACACAAGATCGGTGAGATTCCCCGGACTTATCTCTTATGTGACCCCTCCCGGAGGAGGCACCACTGATTATGCCGTCGACATCTATTATGCCGCTGCCAAAGGTGAGAAATTCTATTGCCCTATCAAACCGGGTACATTCATGGATATGATGTATATGCCCGACGCCCTGCGTGCCGCCATAGAAATAATGGAAGCAGACCCATCCCGTCTCATCCATAGAAATTCTTTCAATATCGCATCCATGAGCTTCGATCCGGAAATGATAGTTGCTGAGATAAAGAACGCAGTGCCCGATTTCTGCATGGAATACAAACCGGATCCTCTGCGCCAGGCAATCGCCGACTCATGGCCCGACAGCCTTGATGATTCATGCGCAAGATCGGAATGGGACTGGAAACCGGAATATGACCTGAAGGGAATGACAGCCGACATGCTAAAGCATCTCTATCTGAAATTCAAGCCAGAGAATACAAAATAATATTTCATAAGATATGAAAAAGAAAAATCCCGAATATTTAGCCAGGCTCAGATCAGCCATGAAAGAACGCGGCATCGATGCTGTGGTGATAGAAAACACAGATCCGCATCAGTCGGAAATAGCACCTGTGCACTGGAGAGGTCTTGAATGGCTCACCGGATTTGAAGGCGTCAACGGTGTAAACGGCACAGTTGTGGTGACTGCAAAAGATGCCCTGTGCTGGACCGATTCAAGATATTTTATCCAGGCTGAAGAACAACTGCAGGGAACCGGATTTTCAATGATGAAAGAGGATGGACCCGAAGCTGTGGATTTAATTGACTGGCTCGTTGAAAATCTCAACGAAGGGCAGACTGTGGCTCTTGACGGTATGACTTTTTCTGTATCTTATGCCCAAAGGATCGAACAGGAGTGTAAAGACAACGGCATTATATTTAGAACCGACTTCGATCCTTTTGAAAAAATTTATCCCGAGCGTCCGGCAAAACCGATGAACAAACTTTTCGTGCATGACGAAAGCCTTGTCGGAGAAACCGTCGACAGCAAAATGGATAAACTGATGACGGAAGTAAAGGCGGAACTTGCAAATTCCATTCTGTTGTCATCACTTGACGATATTGCCTGGGCAACTAACCTGAGAACCACAAACGATATCCCCTACTCTCCGATTTTCGTGTCATATCTTTATGTGGATGATTCAAAGAGAATACTTTTTGTGGAAGATGAAAAACTTACTGACGATGTCAGGAATCATCTGAAAAAATATTCCATTGAACTCAAACCATATGAGGAAGTAGTGAAGTTCGTTGGTGAACTGCCAAAAGACAGGCGACTCCTTTTGGATCCGATGAAGACTGCCCGCACTATATATGACAACGTGGCTTGTACGCCCGTGTTCGGAGGTGCCGGAGTGGCAAGACTTAAGAGCATCAAGAATCCCACTATGCTCGGTAATATAGACATAGCGATGGAGAAAGACGGAATCGCCCTTATAAAATTCTTCAGATATGTAGAGGAAAACGCTCCGTCGGGAAAACTGACTGAAGTGGGACTTGGAAAACTTGTCAGAAGCCTGCGTCTCGCAGATCCCTCCTGTGTCGACGAGAGTTTCCACCCGATTATCGGATGGAATGCCCATGGAGCTCTCGCCCACTATGAAGCAACCGAGGAAACCGACTTTACCATAGAGGGTAACGGCTTACTTGTAGTTGACTCAGGCGGTCAATATACATTCGGCACAACCGACATTACAAGAACAATACTTATTGGAACCGCTACAGAAGAACAGAAGAGGGATTTCACCTTGGTTCTGAAGGGGCACATGGCTCTTGCAAATATCAAATTCCCGGAAGGAACAAGGGGAACACAACTTGACGTGCTGGCCAGACAATATATCTGGAGCGACGGCAAAGCTTACTATCATGGCACAGGTCACGGTGTTGGTTTTTTCATAAACTGCCATGAAGGTCCCCAGGCTATCAGACTGAATGATGTGCCCGCGCCTTTGGAACCGGGTATGATAACAAGTGACGAACCGGGAATCTACCTTGAAGGAAGATATGGCATCAGAACCGAGAATCTGCTTGTGGTGGAACCTTGGAAAACAACAGAGTTCGGGCCTTTCTATCAGTTCAGAACCGTTACCCTGTTCCCTTACGACAAGCGACTTATAGACCTCAGTCTGCTTAGCGAAGAGGAAATAGAATGGATCAACAACTATCATAAGATGGTTTATGACCGGCTCTCTCCGCTTGTGGATGAAGAGGAAAAAGCATGGCTTGCAGAAAAGACCTCTCCAATTTCAAAATAAAAGTAGCGCTATGCCTGTGATTCGATCAGTTAGGGGATTTACCCCTGAAATAGGTAAAGACACATTTATTGCAGACAATGCGGTGATTGTGGGTGATGTTGTGATAGGCAACGAATGTAGCATCTGGTTTTCAACTGTGTTGAGGGGCGACGTGAATTCCATTAGAATTGGCAACCGAGTAAACATCCAGGATGGAAGCGTGTTGCATACTTTATATCAGAAATCTACGATTGAAATAGGCGACGACGTCTCTATAGGCCACAATGTCATCATTCATGGTGCAAAGATCAAGGATTATGCCCTGCTTGGAATGGGATCGATCATAATGGATGATGCAGAGGTGGGAGAAGGAGCCATTGTGGCTGCCGGATCTGTCGTGCTTTCCAGAACCAAGATAGGTCCTCATGAGATGTGGGCGGGAATGCCTGCAAAATTCATAAAGATGGTGGAACCCGAAAAGGCTAAGGAGATGAACGAAAAAATAGCCAGAAACTATCTTATGTATTCTAAATGGTATGATGAGGATGAAAACATGGAATCCTGATGAACTCTGAACCAAAACTGATAGAACTGACAAGAATACTCGACCACCGGGGAAACCTCTCGGTGGTTGAGCAGTTTAAAGATATACCTTTCGACATAAAGAGGGTTTACTGGATTTATGATGTGCCAGGAGGAGAAAATCGGGGCGGACATGCCCACCGTGAAATATCGGAATTCATTATTGCGGCAAACGGAAGTTTCACGGTGACTCTGACTGATGGAAAGGATAAAAAGAAATTTCTATTGAATCATCCCTATCAGGGTCTGTATGTGGGGCCCGGATGGTGGCGCACGCTTGATGATTTTTCTTCCGGTTCAGTCTGCCTGGTAATCGCTTCCGATTATTTTGCTGAAGAGGAATATATAAGAGATTATGACGAATTCCTGAAGTTTAACGGTATATAATGTAAGGATCTATGGACGGTTTTGAAATGATCCGTTATGAGGATTCCTGGAAAGAGAAATGGGACGAGTTTGTGGAACATTCAAAAAACGGCACTTTTCTTCTGAAAAGGGATTATATGGATTATCATTCAGATCGTTTTGAAGACTTTTCCCTTATAATAAAATCCAAAGGAAAGATTTATGCCTTGCTTCCGGCATGCAAGTCTGAAAATACGCTGAGTTCACACGCCGGTCTGACTTATGGCGGCTTAATTATGAATGAGAGATGTTGTGCTCAGGAAATCCTGGATCTGATGGAGACGCTGAGAACACATTTCATGAAAGAGGGATTCCGGGAATGGATCTATAAGCCTGTCCCTCACATCTATCATAAAATGCCCGCGGAAGAGGATCTTTACGCTCTTTTCAGAATCAATGCGACATTGAAAGTAAGAAATATTTCTGCGACTTTACTTTTATCACGAAAGCCAGGGCTCAGGAAATTAAGGAAACGCAAGATTTCACAAGCTGAAAAATCGGGCATAACGACGGGACAGGATGAAGATTTCCCAACATTCTGGAATATACTGGAGAAGAATCTTCATGAAAGATATGACACCCGGCCTGTTCATACGCTAAAGGAAATGGAAAGTCTCGTTTCTTTTTTTCCTCAGAACATCAAGCTTTACACTTCCAAAATGGGGAAGGAAGTTTTAG
Organism: Muribaculaceae bacterium; assembly: GCA_022510445.1. Classification (GTDB taxonomy): domain Bacteria; phylum Bacteroidota; class Bacteroidia; order Bacteroidales; family Muribaculaceae; genus Lepagella. The sequence continues at coordinate 24,091 of JAFLTN010000020.1, forward strand.
CCGGAATTGTTTGTTATATCTGTGATGACACGGTTCATTGCCAATATATTGCTTCATCACCTCTCGGGAAAGAGAGCGGAGCCCTGGATCTCCTGTTTGACAGACTTATTGATGAAGAGTTCAGAAACAAGAAATATTTTGATTTCGGAACCTCTAATGAAGATAACGGGAGATATCTGAACGATAAACTTATTTTCTATAAAGAGGGATTCGGAGCTCGGGCAATTTGCTACGATACCTATCGGATAAGTTTTTGAAATAATACGCAGGCTTATGATCAGATTTCTTGACCTTCAGAAGATTAACGGACGATTTGCTGACCAACTGAAAGAGGTGGCCGGAGAAACGATTGATTCCGGATGGTATCTTTTAGGAAAAAAGGTAGACGAATTTGAAAAAGCTTATTCACATTTCATTGGTACAGAATATTGCGTAGCATGCGGGAACGGCTTTGATGCGCTGAAACTCATTTTGTCCGGATATAAAGAGTTGGGAGTGTTGAACCCGGGAGATGAAATTATTGTGCCGGCCAATACTTACATAGCCTCTATTCTGGCTATAAGCGAAACCGGACTTATTCCGGTATTGGTGGAACCGGATCCCCAAACGCTGCAGATAGACTCCGCTGAAATAGAAAAGGCCATAACGGAGAAGACTAAGGCCATAATGATCGTGCATCTTTACGGACAATGTGCCTTCAACCCGGAAATAGCAGAAATCTGCAGAAAATACAAACTGAAACTGATTGAAGACAACGCCCAGGCTCATGGCTGCAGCTATAAAGGGAAAAGAACCGGCAGCCTGGGAGATGCAGCGGGACATAGTTTTTATCCGGGCAAAAATTTGGGCGCTCTGGGAGACGGCGGAGCAGTGACAACCAATGATGCGGAATTGGCAAAAGCTGTCAGAACCCTCGCTAATTACGGGTCTGAAAAAAAATATGTCTTTAATTACAAGGGGCTGAATTCACGTCTTGATGAACTGCAGGCCGCAATTTTACTTGTGAAACTCCCCTCTCTTGAAAAAGACAATGAAACCAGAAGAAAAATAGCAAGAAAATATTCGGAGGAGATTCAGAACCCGCATATAACCTTACCGGGTGTTTCATATTCGGATGACAATGTGTTTCATATCTATCCGATTTTCACCTCACGGCGTAGTGAACTTCAGGAATATCTTAAAGAGAACGGAGTTGAAACTTTGATACATTACCCTATCCCCCCTCATAAGCAAAGCTGTTATAAGGAATGGAATGATTTAAGTTATCCTGTCACTGAAAAAATCCATGCCGAAGAGTTGTCACTACCTATCTCACCGGTGCAGACACAAGAGGAAACGGAAAGAATAATAAACTTATTAAACGGATGGAAACCTCAAATTAAGGGATAACAGGATAGTTTTTGTTAATAAATTTTGCTTTTCACTGAACTTTAACTAATTTTGCACCGAAAAGTCGGGAGGCCAGCAAAACCTCCGGCTAAATTTAAAAAAATAACAATAAAAACAATTCACGAAAAAAACTACAAATGATTATCGTACAAGTAAAAGAGGGCGAAAATATAGAAAAAGCTCTTAAGAAATTCAAACGTAAATTCGAAAGAACCGGTATCGTAAAGGAACTTCGCAAACGTCAGGCATTTGAAAAACCATCTGTTACGAACCGTAAAAAAATGATAAAGGCTGCATACGTACAGCAATTACGTCAGGCAGAACAATAATAAGCCTATAAAACTTAGACGCAATAATCATTATCGGGTAGATAATAAAAAACATATATAGAGGGTGTGTCAAAAGAATAATTTTTTTTTGACACATCCTCTTTTATAGTCATTCAAGTTTTATAGCCATGCAAGCCAACGAAGACTTAGACAATTTCATAAAATATCTGCGTTACGAGATCAATCGTGCCCTCCTGACCGTGCAGGCCTATGAATTCGACATCCGACAATTTGCTGACTGGCTGACCGGGGATGCCACATACAAAATAAACTTTACAAAAGTCACTACCTCCGACATAAGAAGCTGGCTTGCATCTCTGGCGCGTTCCGGCGACACATCAAGAACAGTGAGAAGAAAGACACAGAGCCTTAGGTCATTCTATAAATGGATGGTTAAGTCGGGGAAAATTAAAAATTCCCCTCTTGACCAGATCGGTCTTCCTAAATTATCCAAACCATTACCTGATTTTATAAAGCCGGCCGAAATAGAATCTGCTATTTCAGCAATAAAAGATTCGGAAGAAGAGGGTCCTGAGAAATTCTTGAAAATACTGATAATTGAAATGTTATATTCCCTGGGCTTAAGAAGGGCCGAACTGGTTGGCATTGATGATAACGACATTTCAACAAGTGAATCTGAAATCAAGATAACGGGGAAACGGAGTAAACAGAGAATTGTGCCGGTGCCTCACCAATTGCTGATAAAAATTATGGAGTGGCAAAGAATCCGTGATTCGGAATGGGCGCCGATTGACAATCCTAAACCCCTCTTAGCCCTTAAAGGCAAAAGAATAACTGTGGATAAAGTCTATGAAATAGTTCATGAATCTCTTGCCCTGACGTCGGCACGAAAAAAGAGTCCGCACGCCCTGAGACATTCTTTTGCCTCTGCCATGCTGAACGGTGGCGCTGATCTGGATTCAGTAAGAGAATTTTTAGGTCATAGTTCACTTGCCACAACTCAGATATATACACATGTGTCGCTTGCAGAAATAAAAAAGGCCTACTCTTCCGCTCATCCAAGAATGAGAGAGAAGGGTGAAAGCTAAATTAATTATGGCAGTTTTTAAGCTTTCATAGAATTTTTTTCTGATTTTTCCGATATTATAATACTTTTCCGAGCAAAAATTGTTATATTTGTATGGCTATATAGCTATAAAACCAATAACCGCAAATAACAAGATTATGGAAGTAAACATTAAAGCAGTTCATTTCGATATCTCGGAAAAGCTGGTTGATTTTATCAACAAGAAGGTTGAGAAAGTATCTCGTAGAAACGAGTCAGTGGCAAAGGTTGATGTTACTTTAACGCTGGTTAAACCGGAAACCGCAAAGAACAAGGAAGCAGGAGTGAAACTAACTGTGCCGGGCACCGGAGAGCTCTTTGCATCAAAAACGGCCGACACCTTTGAAGAGGCATTTGATCTTGCCTTGGATGCCCTTAAACCACAACTTGAAAAAATCAAAGATAAGAAATAAAATAATAACCGACATAGATGACAAAACCTAAGAAACCATTAGGTAGACATCCATTTATTTGGGCCGCAATTTCTTGCGGCCTGATTCTCGTTATAATCATACTTTGTTTTGTTTGGCCTCTGTTTTTTTCCAAATCCCGAAATGCCGGGATAATAAAAATACCTGCCGGGGCTACCGAACAGGTTGTAAAAGACAGCCTGACAAAATATTTCGGAGAGAAATATGCCTCCGACATAGTCCGCATTGCAAAGTTCAGGAAATCCGATTTTTCCAATAGGCACGGCGCATATATGATCGATTCGGGAATACCGCCAATCAAAGCCGAGAGGATACTGACACATGGAGTTCAACATCCTTTTACAATAACAATTAATTGTTTCAGGGGTAAAAAAATTCTGGCTGACAAAGTGTCGTCGAAGCTTGATTTCACACCTGATTCGTTAGAAAAGGTTATTTCAGATCCTAATTTCCTCGACGCCTATAACCTCGACCGTGAACAGGGACTTGCTCTTTTTATAGATGACTCTTATCAGTTCTATTGGTCAGCCTCCCCGAAATCGGTAGCTGAAAAGATCGGGAAACACTATAATCAGATATGGAATGAGGAAAGGCGTAAGAAGGCCGAAGCTTTAGGGCTCTCCCCTGCCGAGATAATAATACTTGCCTCAATTGCCGATGAGGAAACCAACAAGGCTGATGAAAAAGGTAAAGTGGCAAGACTTTATATGAACCGGATAAAAAAAGGTATGAAACTTCAGGCAGACCCGACAGTTAAATTTGCCCTTGGAGATTTTTCTTTGCGAAGAATCAGATCAAAACATCTTGAGGCGGATTCGCCTTACAATACATATAAGGTAAACGGTCTTCCTCCAGGCCCTATCAGGACAGTTACAGTGGCCGATATTGATGCGGTTTTGAATGCCGGGGAACATGATTATCTATATATGTGTGCAAAAGATGATTTTTCCGGCTATCATTTTTTCGCAAAGGATTATAACACGCATATGCAGAACGCACGTAAATACCAGAAGGCACTTAACCGACGCAACATTAAATAACAGAGAAAGTTATAGAATTATAAACAATGAAACTTCTAAACCAATATTCCAATGAGGCGGAAGCCTATATCGACAAAGGTTTCCTTGAGAGCAACGGCATCAGATGTGAAGTTATATCAAATGCCATGTCTGATATCTTTCCGGCTCCGGGAGCTGGCGTGGGTTCTATAGATCTTTATGTAGAGGATAACGACTATCAAAAGGCCGAAGAACTTCTTTTTCACAAAAAATAATTGCCCGCTTTTCTGTAATTTTGCACGTTGATGCAAAAACGGATAATACATATTCTGATCTTGGCTATTTTCAGTCTGGGCTCTACCTTTCACAGCTATTCCCAGAACCCTGAAGAAGTCCCTGACTTCGAGGAAGAACTGGAACAGGAATCAGATATTGAGGCTGAAGAAGCTGAGAAAGTAATGGATGAAATCGGACATTACGGGAGCGATATCTTATTGAAATTTGCTCCTGAGAAAGTGTCCTCCATAACGGCAAGCCTTCCCACTGAAGGAGAAGGATTGCAGCCTTTGGTTTATACTCCCGACCAGAAATGGTGGTGGACCCTATTGAAACAAGGAAAACTCAATATGAAAGACACCACGGTCAGATATCCTAAATTTATAAAATTTTGCGTTGATGTCTATAATTGGGGAGACCGGACATTCAACACATATGATCCGGAATATGTGGTCGGTACAGGGAAACGCTGGAAAGTGAGACTTGTGAGCGACAACTGGTTAGACAGTTATGCCATGAAGTTGCCTCAAAGTGTGAATGCCACCATGAGCAGTGATGTCTATGCCAATATCGGTGCCTATATCCAGTATATGGCAGTGAGCGTCGGGTCGTCTTACGATGTGGGGAAATTATTCAATAAAAAGGAACCTGCACATAAAAAATATGAATTCGGTTTTATCTGCGCTCTTTTTAATGCGGAACTTTATTATCATGAGAACCGCGGAGGTACAAATATCAGAAAATTCGGGAAGTTTGAAGACGGTCAGAGGATAAAGGAACATTTCCCAGGCGTTCAGATGTACACTCTTGGTTTTGATGCTTATTATTTTTTCAATAATAAGCGATATTCGCAGGGCGCAGCTTATAATTTTGCCAAGTATCAGCTGAAAAGCCAGGGATCATTTATGTTAGGTCTTTCCATTACAAACCAGCGTCTGAACATTGATTTTTCTCAACTGCCGGAAAATTTAAAGCCTTATCTGCCGGATTCAAGCATAACGGATTATTATTTTCATTATAATTCTTATGCCCTCTTGTTTGGATATGGATATAACTGGGTGATAGCTCCTAAACTCCTGTTTAACGCATCAGTGATGCCTTCCCTGGGATTCAGTCATTATTACGAGGACTCAGTTGAAGGTAACAAATACATGGCTTCGTTAAATATTTCAGGAAGAATTTCTCTGACTTATAACCTGGGCAATTATTTTTTCGGCCTTTTCGGTAAAATGAACGGACACTGGTATAAGAGAAGTGATTGCTCTCTTTTCAGTTCTATTGAAAATTTTTCCGCTTATATAGGCTTAAGATTCTGAAAAAGGCCGACCCGGCTTTAACGGATTAATAAAGAAAAACAGATTATGAAAGGATATCTTAGAATCATATTGGCTCTTTGCTTTTCCATGAGTCTTTTGACTGGTTGCAAACCAACTGAAAAGGGGTATAAAGCCGCTTACGATGCTGCTCTTGGCAAGCGACAGGCAGCCACTGTAGACATTGAAATCCCGGAAGGGGCTCTGATGGATGTTGAGGGGCCTCAGTTAAAAGAGATAAACGGAGTCAGCGTGTATCTTTTGAATGACAGAATTAAAATGATAGAAGTGGGGACAAGGCGTCCTGAAACTTATAATGTAGCTGTGGGGTGCTACAAAATGATCACGAATTGCAAATCCCAGGTATCTGATCTTAAGAGTGATGGTTATGATGCTTTCGGAGTTAAAGACAGCGAGGATAAATATTATTCCATTGCCGGTTCATTCGGAAGTATTGATGAAGCCGTAATGTTGTGTAAAGAATTTCAGAAGAAAAAGAAAGACTTCACCTATGTAGGTCTTCCTGATGCCCCGGTAATCATTTTTTCCCCAAGATAAAACTCATCTCACGAATATTCCGCTGACCCAATTTTTCAGCTGATCCACTCTATGGGGGGACCACTAAGGTCTTTAAATTAAGAAACCCGCTGTAATTCAGCGGGTTAAATAGTTTGTGAAGCGGAGAGAGAGGGATTATCATCTATCATATCAAAAGAATTTATATAGTTTTAGATTCTAATGATTATCAATATATTATAAAAACGATATTAAAATGTGATTTCATAAAATATCCTTGCATATCTCAAAAATTGGGTGTAATTTTGGGTGTAGATATAAAAATAGCAGGGTATGAATCTGAAACGGAATATAACCTTTCAACTTGAAAGGAGGAAGAAGAATGGGATCCTTATAGACGAAAATGTGCCTATCCGGATGAGGGTAGTTTTTGACGGTAAAAGAATTGAGTTTACAACTGGCTATCGTATTGATAGAAATAAATGGGATGAGGAGAACGGCAGAGTAAAGAAAGGTTGTTCCAACAAATTAAAACAGTCTTTTAGCGAGATTAATGCTGACTTAAATCGATATGAAGCAATAATACACGATATTTTCAAGGAATATGAACTTCAATCTGTAATGCCTACTGTAGACGATGTGAAGACTATTTTTAATTCGAGAATCGCTATTAAGAAAACTGAAATAACAGAAACAGAAGAAATAAAAAAAGAACCTCAAAAATCATTCTGGGAGATTTATGATGAATTTACTAAAGAATGTGGAAGACAGAATGACTGGACTGCAGCCACAAAACAAAAATTCAAGGCTCTTAAAAATCATCTACTTCGCTTCAAGAAATTACAATCGTTTGAATATTTAAATGAAAAAGGCCTTAATGATATCGTTGAATTCTTTCGCAACAAATATAATATGCTTAATAGTACCATCGGGAAACAGTTAGGTTATTTAAAATGGTTCCTAAAATGGGCGGCTAATAAAGGTTATCATAATAATATGGCTTATGCCTCTTTTAGTCCTAAATTGAAGAACACTCAGGCCAAAGTGATTTTCCTGACTGATGAAGAACTGGAACAAATCAAAACTTATCAAATTCCGGAACCTAAAAAATATCTTGAAAGAGTTAGGGATGTTTTGATCTTCTGTTGTTATACCGGACTTCGTTATTCTGATGTTGCCAACCTTCGGAAAAGTGATGTCAAAGAAAATCATATCGAAGTGACAACGGTAAAGACGCAGGATAGTCTGATTATTGAACTCAACAAACACAGTAAAGCTATTCTGAAAAAATATGAAGATGTGGAATTTGAAGGTAGTAAAGTTTTACCGGTTATAAGCAATCAGAAAATGAACGAGTATATTAAAGAACTTGGGAAACTTGCGAAGATTGAAACCCCGGTAAGAATCACTCAATATAAAGGTCATGAAAGAATAGACTCCATCTATCCCAAATATGAGCTTTTATCTACACATACAGGGAGAAAGACCTTTATCTGCAAAGCCCTTTCTTTAGGTATTCCTCCGAATGTAGTAATGAAATGGACTGGACACAGCGATTACAAAGCCATGAAACCATATATAGACATAGACGATTCCATAAAAGTCAACTCTATGGCCTTGTTTGACCTATAATTATTTATTTTGTAAATTCCTTTGATATCGCAAATTGCGACTTAATACTTTAAAGATTAAAATGCGACCTTAAAACTGAGAAAATAACCCTCCTTATATAATGAGGAATGGAAGAACAAAACAAAATTCTAAAAAAATTGAAATTGCAGAGGTAATTTCTTCTCTATTGAGAAGTTAATTCATATAATTAGGGATTAGAGGTTATATTGGACTCAGACCTTGCAAGATTATATGGGTAGAAAAAAAGACTCAAAGAACAAGTTCGTTGTAATATTAAACGCTTTACTGTAGATTTCCTCTTCGAGTTGACTAAAGATGAATGTTCAAGGTCACAATTTGCGACCATAAACGCTCCACATGGCCAACATCTTAAATATTTTCCTTTTGCCTTTATGGAAAACGGAGTGGCAAAGCTGAGTAACGTGATGAAATCAGAAATTAATGT
>JAFLTN010000200.1 GCA_022510445.1 Muribaculaceae bacterium
AAAACATTTATGTCTGAGATTGAACATAAATGTAATTTGGAAGCATTCGCTATGGGAATTGCAGCTGATTTAATGTTCCATCAGGGATGGAGACCTTCCGACGTATTGATAAACATAAAACAACTGCTTAATAATAAAAACGACTTAAAAGAAAATAATATGACTAACTATAGTAATTTAGAGGAACAGGTTAAAGATTTAATAAGAAAGAGTCTCTATAAACATATAGAGGGTTTTGGAAGAATAGATGATATTTATTCCAATGATAATCTGGTTAACGATATTTGGATGACCGATATTATGGCACTCGGCTTCAACGAATCTAACTTTGAAGCCGCTGCTCAAGACATTTATGAAATACAAAAGCCCATGATGGGCACTTTAGTTCCTGTAAAATCCATTGAAGAATACAGAGCACGTGTTTATCTCACTTACAATCGTTTTTCATCGGAAGTTATGGCATTTGAGCGGTATGTTGAACTTCGAGACACAGAATCCGAAGAAGCTGTTTTATTGGCAGTACGCGAAGAACTTGAAGGAGTTGAAGAAGGAGATTTCGAATTGTTTTAACCCCATTCGATAATGAAAAAACTATTAATCTTTCTTCTATTGGCTTTGTTCGGTTTACCTTCAAAAGCTGAAAATATTTCAAGTGTGGAGACAAATGGGAGTTGGATTTATTTATGGGATTCCGAAGGAAAAAAATATAAGACCTTTTCCAAGAGCACGATTGGAGATATAATCGGAGTTGCCGGTGATACATTCACTTCTAAAAATGGTAGTTGGATTTACACCTGGGATAAAAATGGCAAGAAAATAAATACCAGATCAGCACATTAATAGAAATTATTTTAATTATTTGAGGGGTACGCAGATAGGCTGTGTACCCCTTTTCTAACTTTGCATTGTCAAAAGAAAAAACAATGGATACTTGGCAGACGTGGTGTATGCGCAGGACTGAAAATCCTGAGAATGTGGTTCGAATCCACGAGTGTCCACAGATCGATTGGCAGGTATAGCTCAGTAGGTAGAGCGTCGGTCTCCAAAACCGAAAGTTGAGGGTTCAAGTCCTACCACCCAAACAAATATATGCTTCCGTAGCTCAGTGGATTAGAGCGTCTCGCTACGAACGAGAGGGTTGCAGGTTCGACTCCTGCGGAAGTACGAAGTCATTAATTTGAGAAGCCCGATTGGTCTAAGAGCATGGTCTTCAAAACCATTGTTCATCGATTCTAATCCGACTTCTTATTCAAAGAAAAACTTCCGGGAATCAAACATTCTCAGAAGTCCTTTTTTAATGCAGGAGTAAGGCATTTAATTTTTCACCAACTTTCTCCAAAATGTCTCCAATTTCCTCTATAGAATTGGAATCTCTCTTTCTTATCATTCCAACGGCTTTGAGAACCAGTTCACAGGTATCCTCATTCATTGGATTATCGGTAATGGAGTAGTCAGGATCCTCATATCTATAATATTTATTGTCGTAAACTTCTATTGGAGCCTCATATCCTAACTTATCTGACCTCATTATTTGAAGGTCTCCCTGAATAGTTCTTACTGAAACTCCTCTTGTAATGCCCTCCATCTCATACAAGGCATCTGAGCAGGCCTCAACAAGATCGTCAAGAGTCCATCTTCTATATCTGTTTCTAAGACATCTGTCTATGGTTTTGTATCTTATTAGTGCGTTTTTATTTACCGGCATGGCATTTAATTTCTTATTGGTTAATAATCGTGCCATGCTTGACAATAAGGAAAGCCATTACAGGGCACAAAAAATCGGAAAGTTTTGGACTATCCGACCTTATCCTTATTGTCTACTTTTTATTTCAAGACATCAAGTCTCCATTATAAAATTGTCGAAGCAGTCCGAAGCATACCATCGATAACTAAATCGATAGCTGCAACATGTAAAGCTACTGCTACGCCAATTCGCATTATTTTGTTGAAGTCTGTTCATCTTCTTTCACAATTCTTTTGCAAAATTACCTCTTTTTGAGGAATTGATAAAATCGGTTGCTAAATTACATTATCACACCGCATCCTATTTGCGTACCTTATTTAATACCTCTGATTTCAAGAGAAAGCTCTTTCGCCTTTATTTCCACGATTTGATCCCAAAGTCTCGAATTTTGGAATTTAGTCATAGGGATAAATTTCTCAAAACGTTTAAAAAACTCCACTGGTTTCTCAACATTCCAAACAGAAATAATCTCATTCCAATCAGCATATTCAGCAAATTTTTCAAGGAGATCCCAATTATTATAAAAGCAATCTCTACCTGAAATGGTATAGGGCACAAAACGAAGCGTATAAAATTATGGGAGCGGAGTTTGAGGGGAATCGCCTGATTTTTTGATGGTTGGAATGAAGTTGAGGAAATGGGGAGAAAAAACGAAACGTTTACATTGGTTTAATTTTGGTTT
>JAFLTN010000201.1 GCA_022510445.1 Muribaculaceae bacterium
TGATGAAAGATATGAGCGCTAATGAAAAAGTTCGCGTCTTACTTGCAAAAGCACTTTTTGGTAACCCTGACAATCTCTTGCTTGATGAACCGACAAACGACCTCGATCTTGAGACTGTCAGCTGGCTTGAGAATTATCTTTCCAACTTCGAAAATACAGTTTTGGTTGTTAGTCACGACCGACATTTTCTGGATGCTGTCAGCACCCATACTTTAGACATTGATTATAACAAAATCAATCTTTTTGCAGGTAACTATAGTTTCTGGTATCAGTCATCTCAGCTTGCTCTCCGACAGCAACAGGCGGCCAATAAGAAAGCTGAAGAGAAAAGAAAGGAACTTCTGGAGTTCATCCAAAGATTCAGTGCCAACGTGGCAAAGAGCAAACAGACTACAAGCCGTAAGAAAATGCTTGAGAAACTGAACGTAGAAGAAATACAGCCATCCTCAAGAAGATACCCCGGTATAATATTTACACCTAATCGGGAAGTAGGAAATAAGATCCTTGAGGTGAAAGGTTTAAGTGCTTCAGTTGACGGAGAATTGCTTTTCAAGGATGTAAATTTCCAGATTGAGAAAGGTGATAAGGTGGCTTTTCTTAGCCGAGATCCGAGAGCGATGACTGCCCTGTTTGAAATTATCAATGGCAAAAGAAAGGCAGACAGCGGTTCTTATGAATGGGGACAGACCATAACAACTGCCTATCTTCCGCTGGACAACAGCAGTTTCTTTGAGACGGATCTGAATCTTGTGGACTGGCTATGCCAATATAGCAATGATTCTTCCGAAATTTATCTCAAAGGTTTTTTGGGAAAAATGCTTTTTAGCGGAGAAGAAGTTCTAAAGAAGGCAAGTGTTCTTTCGGGAGGTGAAAAAATTAGATGTATGATTGCCCGCATGATGCTTACGGATGCAAACACTTTAGTGCTTGATTCCCCTACAAATCATCTTGATCTGGAATCAATACAGGCATTTAATAATACATTACAGACTTTCAAGGGGATCATCCTGATGTCAAGTCATGACCATGAATTTATTCAGACCGTCTGCAACCGGATAATAGAACTGACTCCAAACGGTATTATTGATAAAATTATGGAATATGATGATTACGTAACGGATGAAAAAGTGGCCGCAGCACGTGAACGTCTTTATGCAATTTAATCTTACAAATCCGAATAACTGAAAGAGAAAAACAGGGTCTTAAAAACTGAATCTACTTTTATTATGAAATCACCCAATTAATTATTCTATGATAAAACACGTTGTTACTTTCAAATTTAAAGGAGAAGCTGAAGAAAAAACGAAAATTGCAAAAAAGTTTAAGGAAGCTCTTGAAGAACTGCCCGGTCAAATTCCACAATTAAAGTCAATTGAAGTTGGCCTTAACGTCAATAAGAATGAAAGTTGGGATTTGGTTCTCACTGCGATTGCTGATTCATTGGAAGATGTAGCGGCTTATTCCGCTCATCCGGCCCATCAGGCTGCTGTGGCAATAATTGCTCCCTATAAACTTGATAGAGCTTGTGTAGATTATAAGATTTAAGTTTTTCATTCATTAAAGTTAATGGCGAATTACTCTGTCTAATCAAGGAATTCGCCATTATTTTTTATTTTTGAAGGAGAAAACTTTCAGTTATCTGAATTGCTTTTTTGAATGCCGAAGGTTGATTTCCATCGGAAATAAATCCATTTATAGCTCCTGTAAAATTAATTTTTGTTGTTTTATTACCGGCTTTCTTAAGAGAAGTAACAAAATCATCTTCCCATTCTATTAATAGATCCCGACCTGCCTCTATAATAAGGACAGGGGGTAACAACGCCAACTGGGAAATTGAAAGATTTAAATTAGTAACCAAAGGATTATCATAGAGAGAAGGGTCGATATTTCCCGACATTCCACCAACATAAGCTAATCCTCCGGATTCAAGGAGGCGTGAATCAAGACCATAACCACGGCCATATTTTCTCCAGGATGGTTTGGTTTTGTCTATTTGTGGATTAAGGATTGGATAATAAAGAACCAACGATTTAATACGAGGGTTAGAAGCTTGTTTTTCATTCAGTTTCACCAATGAAGAAATAGCAAGATTTCCTCCGGCCTCGTCACCTCCCACACTTATTAATGACTGATTAAATCCCCAATCATTACTTTTAGTGGCAATATATTCAATGGCTTCAATACATTTATTTAGAGCTGCCGGATAAGGCGATTCCGGAGCAAGAGGATATTCTACAGATACAATTTTTATTTTCCCCGATGCGGCTAAGGTCTGACAGAAATGATCAGAGCTTTCTAATGAACCCATTGACCAGACTCCTCCATGAAAATAAATTAATAAGGGTAGGTCTGATTTTTTCGGATTTTTCCCTGACGATTCATAAAGGCGCATATTTATATCTTGAT
>JAFLTN010000202.1 GCA_022510445.1 Muribaculaceae bacterium
TTTATGGGAGACTCAATGTTTGGAAAGCAGAATCGTTTTTATGAAAAAATACCGGGAGATACAGATGTCTTGATAACTCATTGTCCTCCATACGGAATTCTTGATTTTGACCTTGACCGCAACTGGGGATCAGAAGAATTGTTAGCAGCTGTGACAAAACTTTCTCCCCATGTTCATCTATTCGGACATATCCATAAAAATCATGGAATAGAACATATTGGTTCGACGATCTATTCTAATGCAGCCATAATGAATGACGATTATACAAATCTTCAATCACCAAATCTCTTAGATATTTAAATTTTTTCAAATTTCCCATAGATGTATCGGAGATTGATACACCATAAGGGTAATTTCGCAGTATGATTATAAAAGATACTGCTATGAGAGAATTGAAAAATCCTTGTAACCAAAGGGGAAATAAGCCTCAGAAATCAAATTCAACAGTCGAACCTCCCCAAAGTATTCTTGAGGCTTTCGAGCATATAGTTGAATTAGCTAAAGATTCCAATCTTGACAAAAAATTCATGACTAAGGCAGCTCCTTTTATCTCATATGCCTCCCGGATTTTGGGTCTCTCTGATTTACAGACTATTCTATTGGCTCTTTTCATCGATAAGAGTTATTCAAGAATCCGGATATCCGAAATAGCAGAATTTATTGGGTGTAGCACCACCAAAATTCTTCACCTGTCAAAAGATGTGGATTCTCTCGTGGATCTTAATTATCTGAAAGTTTCGAAATCTAACGGTGCGATTTCATATAGAGTTCCTTGGGAAGTGATTGAGTCTCTTAAAAACGATACCCCTTATATACTCCAAAGAGTAAAAGTGTCAGATATCAACTCCTTTTTTGAACAAGTTACAGAGATATTGAAGGAGAAAGAAGATGATGAAATCTCCTACAACAAAATCAAGGAACGCACCTTTGAAATGCTTGAAGAAATCAAGGACTCAACATTTGCGAAAGAATTAAAAAAATACCCTCTCTGTGATGAAGATTCTATGCTTTTCATCTTTATGGCTCATCTTTTTGTAGATAATGATGATAACTGTATCGGATTTCACGATCTGGAGAACCTTTATGACAATGGAAGAATTCCATCCTGGTGTAAAAGGGAACTACGTAAGGGCGAGTCTGAACTTTTTGAATGTAAGCTCATCGAATATGTAAATGAAGAAGGATTAGCTCGTACTGATTGTTTTAAACTCACCGATTTTGCTAAAGAAACGCTTCTTCCTGAAATTAAAGAGACTAAAATAGGCAAGTCACAGAAAAATCTTCTTCAATACTCGTCATTAACTGAAAAAGAATTGATTTATAATAAGGAAGAAGAAACCTCAATTCGGGAACTTACATCTATCTTGTGTCAGGAAAGATTCAAAGGGGTACAGGAGAGATTAGAAAAAGCCGGTATGCGAAAAGGCTTCTGCTGTCTATTCCACGGCGCCCCGGGTACCGGCAAGACTGAGACTGTTTATCAGATTGCACGTAAGACCGGCAGAAACATCATGAAGGTAGATGTTGATAAGGTAAAGAGTTGTTGGGTCGGAGAAAGCGAAAAAAATATTAAATCCCTATTTGACCGTTACCGCAACATCTGTAGTAATTCCGACCTGGCTCCGATTTTACTTTTCAACGAAGCTGATGCTGTGCTCGGTGTGAGAAAAGAAGGAGCCACGGGATCGGTTGACAAGATGGAGAATTCTATCCAAAATATCATCCTCCAAGAAATGGAATCCCTGGATGGTATCATGATTGCCACAACCAATCTTACCAACAATCTTGACAAAGCCTTCGAGAGACGTTTCCTTTATAAAGTTCGTTATGAAAAACCAACCGTTGAAGCCCGAAAGAAAATTTGGGAGATAATATTATCGGGTATTTCATCAGAAACAGCCCAAACCTTAGCCGGGAAATTTGATATGTCGGGGGAGAAATCGAAAACATAGCACGTAAGCATACAGTAAATGCCATCCTATCAGGAGATGAATCCATCGAACTCGATAAAATCTCCGAACTCTGCCAAAAAGAACGCATCTCATCCAAAACAAACCGAATCGGTTACTAAGATTGATATTATTCGATTATTCCACGATAATTGTTTGCTTATCTAACACCCATTATCGTGGAATAATCCTTATCTAATATGAGAGTCGATTTCACCCTTTAAATCATCTATTTCAAGCGGTTTATTAATATAAATTGTGCGGTTTTCCTTCTCATTCCAGAAATGTATCCTTAAATATTCATCAATGTAAATGTTTAATTCTCTATCTCTTAATGCATAAATAAACCAGAACCTTCGTCTTAGTAAAATACCTTCTTTGTTAAACCTCTCATATTCAAGTTCATTATCATCATCACCAAATCTTATTCCATCTATTTCAAGCAACTTT
>JAFLTN010000203.1 GCA_022510445.1 Muribaculaceae bacterium
AAGGAGTTCAATGAAAATTTGAAAAATCTTTTGTCGACTGCCATATCTTCACGGCCTGCTATGGGTTTGGTGAAGAGTAATTATTATGGAGAGATTCCCTCTGATTATACCCATTATAACAGAGAGGCAGAGAAATACAACAAGCAGGCTTTGAATTTATTAATACAGGCTATCGCTTTAAATCAGAGAGACGCCGCTCAAAAGATCATAGCATCCATGAAACCGACTTTGGAATGGAAAGTTTTGGGAGACTGGACCGATGTAGTGGAACATAATCCTGAGGTCAGCTCTGTGTATAATGCTTTTCAAGTCTCGGAATCACGGGAAGAGATTGAAAATGCCAGAGAATTACTTGGCTCCAGTCCGGTCAATTGATAGGTATCTAACATGTCCTCGACAGTCAGTCCAAATTTGGAATAGCCCTCTAATAATAAAATAGCTAAGATAGTAAATTAGCAAAAAAACAAAAAATATCGCCATGACTAGACCAGCCTAGACCAGCCAGACTCCCGGGGATGCTGAAAGCGATGCGTGTTGAATTCACTTATTTAAGCTAAATATAAAGGTTATATTCCCTGAATTTAATTAAATTTGGAGAATTGGCGAAAGCTTTGTAATTTTGTCCTGAAAAACTAATGATGGGACTACATGTATAAAAGAGAAATAGAGGACGATCTCAAACGAGATTCAACGAAAGGGAAAATTATTTGTCTTGTCGGGCCACGACAGGTAGGCAAGACCACACTGCTCGGACAGATTATTGAAGAGGGAGAGAAGGTCCTCTCGCTTAATTGTGATGAAGCGTTTGATGTGGCGGAAATAGAAAATAAGTCGGCAGACGAGCTAAAAAGTCTGTTTCATGGATACGATATGGTTCAGATTGATGAAGTGCAGCGCGTGGAAAACATTGGTTTGACGCTTAAAAAGATAGCAGACTTAAAAATGCCCGTAAAGGTAATAGTGACGGGCTCTTCTTCGTTGGGTATGAGGGACAAGATTTTTGAACCTGCTACGGGGCGTCTTATAGAATATAATCTTTACCCATTGTCGCTAAAAGAGTTGTCAGACTCCACATCCAAATTGGAGGAAAGAAAACTGCTTGAAAGGAGAATGATTTACGGCCTATATCCTGAAGTCGTGACCGATTCGGGTGATGCAAAGAGAATTCTGTCTAATTTGGCAAACAATTATCTTTACAAGGATATCCTGGCCTACGGCGACATAAGGAAACCTGATAATCTCCAAAAACTCGTAACAGCACTCGCACTTCAGATAGGAAGCGAGGTGTCGTATACGGAACTGTCACGAATTGTAGGTATAGACAAAGCTACTGTGGGGAATTACATTGACCTGCTTGAAAAATGCTTTGTTGTGTTCCGGTTAGGTTCGTTCAGCCGAAATATCCGTAATGAGATACAGAAGGGTAAGAAGGTGTATTTCTACGACAATGGTATCCGCAATGCCGTAATTTCAAATTTCGCGCCGTTAGAATTGCGTACAGACACAGGAGCATTATGGGAAAATCTTATGGTAAGCGAAAGAGTGAAAAGAAATTCATACTTCAAGACCTATGCCAAATCATATTTTTGGAGAACACATACCCAAAAGGAGATAGACTATATAGAGGAATTAGACGGCATAATCTCAGCGTTTGAATTCAAATGGAATCCACAGACCAAAGCCAAACGCCCCGAAGAGTTTTTAAATGCTTATCCTAATTCCACCTTTGAAGTAATCACTCCAGATAATTTCTGGCAATTCATAGAGCCATAATGATTTCTTTCACCACCGAATCGTGTATTAATGTCGTGGATCTAGTCGGAGGAGGCACCAATCCTATGCCGGGAGAGGTAAGCCTGGCCCTCGACAGTCAGTCCAAATTTGGAATAGCCTATTAAAAAATAAAGATCATTATTATGAAGCCCTCCACCGAATACACCTATTATGCTTTTATCAGCTTTAATGCCAAGGATATTAAATGGGGTAAAAGACTTCAACGAAAGCTGGAGCACTACCGTATGCCCGCGACGCTATGCTCAGAGCGGGGATGGAAGCGAAAGCCGATTAATCCTGTTTTCTTCGCGCCTACCGATATCCAGCCGGGGCCGCTGACGGATGAATTGAAAGAACGGTTGAGGGCTTCCAAAAACCTTATAGTTATATGCTCGCCCAATTCCGCTCAATCAGAATGGGTGGGAAGGGAAATCGAATATTTCCATGAGCTTGGGCGCGATGAGGCCATTCATTTTTTCATCGTGGATGGCATCCCCAACAGCGGAGACCCGGCAACGGAGTGTTTTAATCCGGTAATCAAAAAGTTGGCGCTGCCTGAAATCCTTGGAGCGAATATCCACGAAAAAATCTTTCATTTGGCG
>JAFLTN010000204.1 GCA_022510445.1 Muribaculaceae bacterium
GAGTTATTGGTTCTAACGGTCTGTTGCTTATCAATAACGAGACAATGACTGACAGTTTCATGGCTCAGCTGAACATCCGCGATGAGAATGGCAGACTTCACAATATCAGTAAACCCGTGAAACATATTTCCATAGCCTATTCTCCCGAAGATGCAGAAAGATTTCCCGATAATGTCAGCGGTGACAACTTTATGAAACAGCTGGCCGAGGAGTGGATGAAGGAAATGGGGATGGAACCCGAAAAAACCCAGTATGTCATAGTAAGACATTTTGACAAGGACCATCCCCATTGCCATCTGGTTTTTAACAGAATTCAGAATGACGGCTCTTTGATTTCCGATTCTTTGGAAAGAAGAAGGAACATAGAAGCATGTAAGAAAATCAAAGTAAAACATGGATTGACTTTCGGTAATCCTCTAAAACCGGAGATCAATGAAAATAAATTGAGGAAATATGAAAAGGCAAGGAACGAAATCAGAACCATTGTCACCTGTGCCAAGATGAAATCATCATCCTGGAAAGAGTTTGAAAATCTTCTTTCATCGAAGGGGGTGACTCTAAATCTATGCTTTGATAAGAAAGGTAAGATCAAAGGGGTGGCTTATGAAAAGGATGGATTCAGGATTTCAGGTTCCAAACTCGGTTCACATGGAGCCTTCACCTATGGAACACTCTCTAAGAAATTCCAACCTCTTGTTTTTCCGAAAATTCAAAACATACAAAACGGGAATAAGGTCCAATATGATAGAAGTGTCAAAAACACTAATGAATCGGTGCCAGCTCCGGTGATTCCATTAGGACAATTCCTGATGTCAATTTCAGTGACAACGGGAACCGGTCAGAACCGGGAATGGGAAGTTGGAACTAAAAAGAAAAAGAAGAAAGGAGGATTATATTTATGAAACCGGAACAACTTGAAAAAGTTTTAAACTTCATGCAAGGAGAAGTGAACTCATTGAAGGAAGAAAACCATCAATTGAAACAAAGACTTGAAACGTTGGAGAAACAGGGGATGAATTCAAACTCAGACCCAGTGGACAATCTTTCCCTGAATGTATCTATCAATGAAAGGATACAGAAAAGGGTTGCCAAGGAATTGTCGAATCTTCCGGAATTAGTTACACAATCCGTAAGAAACTTAATACCCAATTATGTCTCAACTTCCACCTTTAATTCATTTAAGAACGAGATTAATAGTAAGATAGTAGAAAAGAAAGACTATAATGCCCGGAATCAAGAAATCCTTGACCGCATCTCTACCTTGGAAACAAAGAAAGTCAAACGGTTTTCTTTCCTAACAGTCAATCGCACCACCAATGAGTATTACAAAGATGAGGTAGAAAAGAAACTTTGGGATAAATACGGCTACTGGCTCAAAAACAAGAAGGATATTATCTGGTGCTTCATTTGTATGATGATAATAATGTGGGCCATCATAGCTATACAATGGTTCCAAATTAACTATCTAGAAGAAAGTTTGAATCCTATTAAAGAGAAGGTTGAAATGTCAATTGGAGAACAAAATGCTTAAAGGTTATACTCAAATAATGTAAGACCGATTGTCATATTCTGAAAAGGAGTAAAAGAAATTGTATTTTCTTAAACGTTTTATGTTATGCATTGATTATCCTGTTTTAGTTAGACTCGATGGCATCAATATCGCTCAGAAAACCTCAGGCTCCAACAAATAGAAGCCAAATACGAAGTCGATAAAGCCATCATCCAAGAGCTAAATCCTAAACTTTCTATCACTCTCTCCGGCTATGAAAAACTTACAGACGAATATGGGAAAGAAACTTCTTTAATCTTTTTCAATGATGAAATTACTAAATTGAGATCTAAGGAAAGTTAAGACAAAATATTATAATCATTAGATATTTGAGTATGCCAAAAAACTCGGAAAACTTTTTAAAATCGTCAGGATATAATCTAATTTTCCTTTAAACAAAGGTTTCTTTTAGAGATAGACGCCGGCAATGGAGCAAGACCAAAGAACTTGAAACATTGAAAAAAGTGTGTGCGGATCTGCAAGGCAGAATTGATGAAAGCCATAACCGGTGTCAATCCGGACTATGATTCAGATAAAATTCTCCATTCGTTCAAAAAGATTGGTTCAACGCCTTCCTTGTTCAAAGGGAAGAAAATAGATAGAACTGCCGGAAGGTTCTTTTAGATTTGATTCTGTCCTTCCAACAATGAGGACTATAGCGTAAGTTTAATTAAAATAATGTAATTTTGTGATAAAATATTGATTATGAATAAAAAACATAAATTCACTATTAACCTATTCCTCGTAGGGATAATTTCATTTCTTTTAGCAGGGTGTGTGAACGATGAAGATCCTGATATGAACGGAGGAAACA
>JAFLTN010000205.1 GCA_022510445.1 Muribaculaceae bacterium
CCCCAATCCAGGCGTTCTTGCAGATCCTTACAGGTTTGCAAGTGATAATCATACGCTCATAAAGGTCATGGTTGTTTGAAATCAACTGTGCATTGGCAGCGATTTGTGCCCCATCCTCGATGGTTATACCCCCTGCTCCCATCATGAGGCAACCGTTCATAATTATTACATTTTCGCCAATGTTTATGCTGTTGCCTCTTACAACTGTAAGCCCCGGCATAACCCGGCTGGTTTCTCCAATGTTTCCGCAGAACAATTCCTTTATCAGAGAATTATATTCTTTCGTCTGCGGCATCGTATGATTTATTTTGAAACACAATTCAACACATCTTCTACCCTCGGCAAAATCTGCCTGTTCAGGTACACGCAAATCTATTCTTATTTCTTCCATATCAATTTAACTGTGAAACATGTGAAGACCTATATTCGTTTGGTGTCTGACCGACCACTTTCTTAAAGAGGCGAGAAAAATGTTGCGGATATTGAAATCCCATATCAAAAGCCACTTGTGAAATGGTTTTGTGTGGGTCGAGCACCTTTTCCTTTGCAATATTAATGGCATGTTCCTGAATAAATTCCTGAGCAGAACGTCCAATTTCTTTTTTTACCAAATCTCCAAAATAATTAGGAGAAAGGCAGAGTTCGGTTGCACAATGTTTTACAGTTGGGAAACCATTGTTTACGGGTTTTTCAGAAAGGAAATATTCATCAAGCAGTTTCTCGAAACGTATCAAGACATCATGATTGGCGTTTTCTCGTGTGATGAATTGACGCTCGTAGAATCGGAGGCAATAATTCAGAAGAAGCTCAATATTATTGCTGATTATTTTCTTGCTCATGCGGTCTATGGAATGAGTCAGTTCCTGCTTGATAAGCGTGAGGCAGTCAATGAAAATACGTCGTTCAGCCTCGGAAAGATGCAGAGCCTCGTTTACCTCGTAAGAAAAGAATGAATATTCCCTTATCGTCTTTCCGAGAGAAGTTCCACGTATAAGTTCGGGATCAAAGCAAAGAGCCCATCCCTGAGGTTGAAATTCCTCGCCGGTGTCTTCGGTACCGATTACTTGTCCAGGAGCGAGGCACACCACTGAACCCTTCTGATAATCATAATACCTTCGACCATAAATCAAGTCACAATTTTTCTCGTCTTTCAAATAAATTGTATAGAAACTGAACGTATGACGCATGTGACGCATAAGTTTTGCTTTGGAGAGGTCTATTACACTAACCAAAGGGTTGAGTGTTTCAACACCGAGCATATCGTTATACTCGTTAATCGTCTTGATATTAGGAAATTTTTCTGCCATAATTTTACTTTTTCCGCTACAAAGATATAGTGAAATTCTTAAAATTGAACAAGTCTAAATGCAAAATCAGTAATTTTGGTAGGAATAGCAGTAATCCATATCATATAAGAATAATATAAAGGTAATAATTTTGCGGTGAGTAATTTTGCCTTCGGCATCGCGCACCGGCTTTCAGCAGATAAGCGCTAAATTCTCACCGCGATTTCGCTTCGCTCAATTGCATAAAAAATGGAATAAAATATACTGTTATGAAATCGATGAAATATTTTCTTTTTGTACTGATGTCACTCCTTTCATTAGGAGCCTGTGCACAAGATGTGCCCGTTGCAGATGCCGAAGATACGCATGTAGCTGTGGACGGGAAAATCCTTATTGTCTATTTTTCTAGACCGGGATATAATTATAACGCGTCCATGCCGAATAATGTGGAATGGACTGAAATAGGTCACACTGCAAGAGTGGCAGGTTTTATCAAGGATTATACTAATGGAGACACTTTCGAGATTTTACCCGTTACGCCCTATCCGGACGATTATGAGGAAACGAAGACAATTTCAACTAATGAGAGGGACAATGACTTGCGTCCCGAATTCATCGGAGGCGTTGACAACATAGATGAATATGACATTGTATTTATCGGAGGGCCGGTTTGGTATGGAGGAATGCCGATGATAATGCATACATTCTACGACAGGTATAAAGATATCTTAAATGGAAAGACAATAGTTCCGTTTGACACACATGCAGGGAGTGGTATTGCGGATCATGTAACGATGGCCAAAAGATACTGTCCTGACAGTGAGGTTCTGACAGCACTTGCAGTACAAGGCACAAACTCTAAGAACGCATCCAAAGACGTTAGAAACTGGTTGCTTAACATAGGAATCATAGCAGAGGGAGCTCCTACGTCAGTCAGTTCGTTAGAAACGACATCCGAGTCATTGGCCTCGTACTACACTTTGACAGGTATAAGAATCGANGAACCTCAAAATGGATTTTATA
>JAFLTN010000206.1 GCA_022510445.1 Muribaculaceae bacterium
GTTTTACATCAATATTCCATTGACGAAGGTTTCCTGGATTTGCATGGGATGAATCAATTCAATCTGAAAGAATTTGGAGAAAACCTTTTCAAAAAAGTCTTAAAGTGGACCGGCATTCCGGTTACAATTGGTATTGCTCCTACTAAGACTTTGGCAAAGGTGGCAGCCAGATTTGGAAAAAATTATCCGGCTTATAATAAATGCTGTCTTATTTCTAACGATGAACAAAGGATAAAAGCTTTACAACTTTTCGATGTAGAGGACGTTTGGGGTATCGGAAGAAGAATTGCAAGAAAACTTAATATGTCAGGAGTAAAGACTGCTTTTGACTTTACACAGAAAACTAAAACCTGGATTAAATCAAGGTTCCATGTGCCGGGAGAAAGAACGTGGCTTGAACTTCGGGGCTACGATGTTATCGCGGTTGATGAGATGGACGCAAAGACAAAACAATCCATCGTCACGAGCCGTTCATTCCCTGAAATGCTGACGGATATACAGGATATATCTATTCATGTTGCCAATTATGCTGCACGTTGTGCCATGAAATTAAGGAAACAGAATACCGTTTGTGGAATGATTACCGTATTCCTCCAATCAAATTTTTTCCGTGAAGATCTTCCACAATACTCAAGTAGTGCATCCTTTATTTTTACAACACCAACGAGCACTACAATCGAGATTGTAAAAGCTGCTGAAGTGGTTTTAAATAAGATTTTTCAACCTGGCATACACTATAAAAGAGGTGGTGTCATGGTCAGTGATATTTCATCAGCGAGTGATATTCAGCCTGACTTGTTTGAATTTAATGCCGAGTTGAGTCAGAAATACAGATCAATTTCAGAAGCCATAGATGAAATAAATGCCAGATTGGGAGCCGATACTGTGATTTTGGCCTCTCAACAATACACTTCATGCGATAGTTCTGGTAAGAGCGTAAAGTTCAGCCATGCCATAAAAAGAGCCTTGCTAAGTCCCGACTATTCAACCTCTGTAGATGCATTTGTAATAAATATTTAATCGCAATCATTAAGATTATTAATAAAAATATCCTAATCGATAAACTATACGCATGGATCTTTTTTCTTATTGCAATCATCAAACTGATATTCTAAAGATTCAGAATGTTTTAAAAACTATATCTTTTGATTTAATAATCCCGGCTCTTTCATACAATTAGTGGGGTAAATCTATCTCCAAAAGAATTGGATTATTAGTGGTTTCAAATACATCGGTCAAGATTTCTGATTTTTTGATATGGGGTAAAAGTGATTTACTGACTAAGAAATAATCAATTCTATACCCTTGATTGGATAATCTATATTCCGGATTATTGTTGAAGAAATATGAAAAATCCCTACCTTCCGAATGAAGATAACGATATGAATCTATAAGGCCGGTTGCTTCTAAAAGAGAATTGAAATTCCGATGTTCCCAATCAAGAAAACATCCTTGTTTCTTTACCGAAACATTATCCCATGCATCTAAATCAGTTGCCACGATGTTCAGATCACCACAAACTATCAATGGCTTTCTACTAGAAGCTTTGACAAGATACTCATGGATTTCATAATCCCACCTTTGTCTTATTTTTACAAATTCATCATTGGAGAGGTTGGAATAAGGGAAATAAACATTCACAAGAATGAAATGCTCAAAGTTTAAAGCTAATAGACACCCTGTATCAATAAGCCAAACTGAAGCTTTCGGTACATTGGCCAATGAATCTAATTCAATACCCTTCCACAATTTCATAAAGGTGCTGACTCCTCCGACTAAACCGCCGTTCATGCTTCCCCACCAAGTGAAATATCCCGGGACTGTTATAAAACCATTCCCTTTAGTCATCACTTTTTGACAACAAATGACATCAGGCCGCAGTTCCTCGGATAATCGCTTCACTGCTTCCAATCTTGCCTTAAGTCCATTCACATTCCAACTTATAATCTTCATATGATCTTTGTAAATTGAAAAGGTTTATTCTTTACTTTTAAAGGCTATTCCAGAAATCTATTGATTGCTGATCCATATCAAGGTTGTCATTATAATAAGGATTATCATAAATGCTTGGACTGTTATCCCATCCGCTATTATAATCATCCTCTATTTCAGTCTCCTCAATACCTTGTTCGATAATACTTCCTTTGTCATTAAACTTAAACCAATGTTTGTCATCTTCTATTAATTTTATAGCTAAATATCCAAAATCATTCTTACTAATATCATCATATTCATAAGGTATAATCTGGGTTCC
>JAFLTN010000207.1 GCA_022510445.1 Muribaculaceae bacterium
CTGAAAATAATTCAGGTAATCCGGAATTAATTATTGGTTCTGGCGAAAAAACTGTATCTGAAAATAAGGACAGTATAGATATAAAAGGTAGATTGGAATTTTGTGAAGTACGTTTGCAAGCAAAGAACAAGAAATATAGTCGTTATCCATCCGGTAAATTAGAAGGATTGACCATTGAGAGCCTTTATCAAGAAATCTTGAAGAATAATATCAAACATCCCAAAATAGTTTTGGCACAGGCTATTCTTGAAACCGGTTGGTTTCGTTCATCAGTTTGTAGAAACAAAGGTAATCTATTCGGCCTTAGAAATCCTCGAACCCACGATTATTATAATTTCAATGATTGGCGTGAATCTGTCAAAGCCTATTACGATAAGGTGCAGTATCGTTATAAAAACAAAAATGAAAATTATCTACTCTGGCTCAAAAAGATTGGATATGCCGAAGACAAAGGATATATAGAAGCGGTAATGAGGGTATTGAAACAGTTATAACCTTTTCTGTCTATATCGCTATGAACAACCCTAAAAGTTTTGATTACTCTTGATTTTGTTCCATGCTTACGGTGACAAGAGTGTATATAAAATGGTTATTTTTAGCCTTTTTTATAAAAAATCTTAATAAAAAGAAGGTATTTCATTGCCTATTTAAATTTTTCTTCCCTAAAGTTTTTCACTTTTTTTCTTCGTGAATAATTTTGCTCGAGAAAGATAAAAATTTCTTACAAAGTATATCACTTATGGCTTATTCTCTCTCCTCAGATACAGACTTACTGTCTGTTGAACAACAACTCATGCTGCTTGGCATTGACGAATCCACTTACAATGATCTTCGAGCTTCCGTCAGGGAATCTTTGGGAAAAGGTTCCCTGACACCCCTTCTTGATATAAGAATCGACATAGGGGGCAATAAAGTATTGGAAATGCCTTGTAAACTTCAGTTTGTACCCGATAACTTCGGTAATCACAAGCTGATGGTATATCCCGTGATAAATCAATTGAGAAATTCTACCGGGTTAGGACAAGTTTCCTTCAATCAATTGAAGAAAGGTGAAATACTTATTCTGACCAATGCTCCCTTTGACCGTGAATTTATCCAACTGGACAGGGAAACCAACAACTTTCTTCGAATAAAGGAGAAAGACCTAAAAATTGAGGAAAAGATTGCCTCCTACGAAAAAGTCAGGGATATCCAACTCGGAACCGAACAGAAAGCAAGAATAGTAGCTGGGAAACCTGTGGAACTACATATCGGAGAAGAAACCGTCACTGTCGGTCTTGACCTTAAAAGCCCCGGAATGTTCAAGGAACTCAAAGGTGATATGGAATCATGGAAGCGCCGGAAAGAGATTGAATATGATATCGCCCATCCGGAATATTTGGGTCCGGTACATACCGAAAAGAACCGCTGGGAATTCCTGATTGCACAGAAACAGGCACAAGGTATATCAACATCCCATAACTTAAATCCTTTTGAAAACAAGGAGTCTGTTCATCAACAAAAGACCAAAACAAAAAGTGCCATAAGGATATGATAAAGGAAAATCTAAATCCACAAAGTCCTAATTCATATAGCAATCGTTCAATTGAACCTCATTCCGAATTTAAAGGAATGTCTGACGAAGAACTGATGTTACTGCTTCAAGATGGGAAAATCACTTATCTATGTTATGTAACAACCGGTTCCTATAAACATGTCTTCATTGACTGGCTCCTTGACAATCATCTTGAACCCTCTGATTTTACGGCTAAAGCTTTTATGAATGAGGTTGAAGAAGATTTCCTTCAGTCCCAGATTATGCCACAGAACTTCACTTTCTAATCCTATCTGCTAAAATATCTTGCCAATGGCAATCAAAAGGAATAACCGTTATGATAATTCTGCAATCTCACAACCTTCCATACCCAATGGTCAGAAGGCCGTTGAGCTTTTTGCATCAATGATGGTCGAGAGGATTCAGAAATTGAAGGATGAACCCTGGCAGAAAGGCTGGCTCAATGCTACCGGCTTCAGCGGTATGCCAAGAAATATAGACGGTAGGAACTATGCTGCTTCAAATGCATTCTTCCTTCAATTAATATCTGACGTAAAACATTATGAACTTCCCGTTTTCATGACATTCAATCAAGCCAAGAATATGGGAGTATCAATCAATAAAGGGGCAAAGTCTTTCCCGGTTATCTATTGGGATATCAATGTCAAGGACAAGGATGGGAAGAGAATAAACTGGGATACATATAAATCC
>JAFLTN010000208.1 GCA_022510445.1 Muribaculaceae bacterium
AAGAACTTTCTTTAGCACTAAAGGGTAATAACAAGATTCAGGGTCAATGGGGAGAGATAGTGTTGGAAAACGTCTTGAAAAGTTCCGGACTAAGAAAGAATGAGGAGTATTTTCTTCAGGAATCGTCATCCGACATCTCCCCCGACGACGCATTTACCCGAATCCGACCCGATGTGATCGTTAGATACCCCGGTTCGGGCAGTGTAATTATCGACTCTAAAACTTCGCTCAACGCTTTCATCGAATGGGTTAATGCGGATGAAGAAAACGAAAGACACCGTTGGGGGTTGAAACATGTGGAGTCGATCAAACGGCATGTTGATGAATTGGCCAGAAAAGCTTATCAACGTTTGTCGAAAGACAGTGGTGCCGATTTCGTTTTGATGTTCATACCTAACGATGCCGCTTATATGGCTGCCATGCAGATAGATGGCGCTATTTGGCAAAGGGCTTATGATAAAAACATCATTATTGTATCTCCTACCCTTCTTATCGGAGCGCTAAGAATCATTTCAAGACAATGGGATTATGACAGGCAGAATCGTAATGCCCTGCGGATTGCTAAAACGGCAGGAAGCATGTATGACAAATTTGTCGGTTTTGTTGAAGATATGGAACGGATTGAGAATGGTATCAATTCGCTCAATCGCATATATTCCGAATCCATGAAAAAATTAAGGGATGGAAGTGGTTCTTTAATTTCTCGGGCCGAACGGCTCAAGGAAATGGGAGTCGAAAGTAAAAAGCAGTTGAAAATCACCGGAGAATCAAATAATGAAGATGATATCTGACATAGATTGGGAATGGGTTCATAACCATCTGAACGACGATCCGGTGACTTTGACTCTGAAATACGGAGCTTCAAGAAGAAATGAAATTCTTCAGATTGATTGTCGTCAGCGAACTCATAAAAAATTGGCCCATACCCTTTTGAACGATCAATTCATTTTCCCATCTCTTTTGGCCTCTCAGCAGTGCTCTTCTGATGCCACTGCTCGTTTCCACGCTTCTCTTATCAATGATGGTGAGCTTGTTCTTGATATGACATCCGGGCTTGGAATTGACGCCTATCATCTTTCACGACGTGCTGGCCGGATTTATGCTATAGACATTAAGGAAGAGAACACTTTGGCAGCCATTCACAATGCGCGGCAGATGAATATTGACAATATCCATTTCTTAACCGGCGACAGTGTGGAATGGCTCAAAAATTCTGCTCTACATTTCAATACTATTTTTATTGATCCGTCAAGGCGGGATAACAATAACCGGCGTTGTTATGGATTGGAAACATGCAGTCCCGACGTATTGAAATTAATGCCTCTATTTAGAACCAAGACCGATAAGTTGATTATTAAGGTTTCACCTATGCTCGATATAACTTCTTTGACAGAGCAAATAAGGGAGACGACAGCTATTTATGCCGTGGGCACGGAAAAAGAATGTAAGGAATTGATAATTATGGTTGATTTCACAGAACGGCGACCTGCCGATTTGTTTGCAGTCACGATAACTGATTCCGAAACCGTTTTATTTCGTATTCCGACCTCCAAACAGAATTATAATATAGGTTTTGACAATCCGAAGCTTTATGGTTATATCTACCTCCCCTATCCTTCTTTAATGAAGATAGACGCAAGCCGCTTTTTGGGCGAAAATTATGGATTGTCTCAGATAGCACCCTCCACTCACCTTCTCTCATCTGAAAAGTTAATCTCGGAATTTCCGGGGAGAACCTTTAAAATCGTGGAAATACTCAGATTTGATAAGAAAACAATAAATAATTTCAGAAAACAATATCCCGAAATCAATATAACAGCAAAGAATTTCCCTTATCCGGCCCCCCGTTTGGCCTCGATCTTAAAAGTTAAAGAGGGAGGTCGTTTGCGTCTCTTCGCAGTTTCACTTTCCGACAACTCACGCGTTCTTATAGTTACCGAACCTGTCTGAAAGTTTACTTTTTGAACATTCTGTCAATATTTCTCTTGTCTTCTCGAGCCTTTATGCTTTCTCTCTTGTCGTATTCTTTTTTACCGCGGCCTATTCCTATTACCATTTTCGCAAGGCCACGCTCATTGATGAAAATCCTCAGTGGCACAATAGTATACCCCTTTTCTTTAAAGGCCTTCTCTAACTTTCCTATTTCTTTTTTTGTGAGGAGAAGTTT
>JAFLTN010000209.1 GCA_022510445.1 Muribaculaceae bacterium
AGTTTCTGACACTCCTTGTGTTCAAGACATATATCCACAATATTCTCAGTGCCGCCTACATTCACATCAAGGAGCAGTTTCCTGTAATAAGGATTGACTGTCACCATACTTGCAACATGAATGCAGATAGTCTGAACGCCTTCCTCTACAGTAAAGAACGGCTCAAGAGATGCGTTATTACAGAGGTCGCCATAGAATATTTCGACTTCTTCCGGAATGTATTTAGCGGACTTGTCACCCTCAAGAACGAAGGCTCTTACCTTTTCTCCACGCTCCAGCAACTGGGCACATACATTCGATCCTAAAAAACCGGCCGCTCCGGTTACGAGATATATACACTTATTCATCTTTTAGAGGTTTATAATTTGCCATGTCGATCTGACGCTGGAGTCTGGCACTTTCCTTCATATCGCGGAAAGCACGCTTCATGAATCCTTCTTTCCTATTTTCTTCTCTTACTTCCTTATTATCCTGTGCTCCTGCTGTGAGTGTGCATCCGAGCATTACCGATACGATGCTCATTCCTTTTAAAATCTTATTCATACTCATATTATTTTTGTCGCTGCAAAGGTATGGGCAAAGTGTCCTGAAGTAAAGGGATAAAATGCCTGTTTGTTGGGCAGTTTTGCTGAATCATTAAAAGGATTGGGCAGATTTGCCGATGGTTTGGTTTATAATGCCGAAGAATAACGGAATTATTTGTTCAATTTTTCCAATTTTCTAACTTTGCACTACAACAATGATGACCGACATGGAAATAGAACTTCTTGACAACGACTCAATACTGAAAGGCATGCGATTTCCCTACAAGATCAGCAAGGTCATTCAGGTGATTATTGCCGAAGGCGAGATGTCGTGTATCGTGGATTTTTATTCATATACACTGAAGGCTCCGTCAATGGCAATGTTCTTTCCTGGACAAGTCATAGAATCAATAGAAGCCAGCTGTGATTTTCAGTGCTTCGGTATGGTAA
Source organism: Muribaculaceae bacterium (assembly GCA_022510445.1). Taxonomy (GTDB): domain Bacteria; phylum Bacteroidota; class Bacteroidia; order Bacteroidales; family Muribaculaceae; genus Lepagella. The sequence continues at coordinate 975 of JAFLTN010000209.1, forward strand.
CATCAGAAGAGTTCGCTGATTCCCTGAATCTTCCGGTCAGTTTCCAGGAAAAGCTTTCATACAAGTCCAATCACTTCTATTCGCTCAACGAGGAAGCGGTGAATGCATTTATGAACTGCTATACACAAGTGGCAAGCATAATGAACAGGGATGATCATCCATATAGGGAAGAGATAATCCGACATCTCTTTTCCGCAAATTATTATGGTATGGGATATTACGTACACAATGCCCAGCAACAGAAGTCCGTAATGACAGGCATTCAGAAAATATGCGAGAGATTCATTTCACTCGTGGCTGAACATTTCAAGGAACATCGCGACATCGGATTCTATGCAGACAGGCTATGCATCACCAACAAATATCTATCTGCCCTCCTGAAGCAGGAAACGGGAATGACAGCATTGGAATGGATTGAGAAACATGTCGTCCTTTATGCCAAAAGCTGCCTCTCTTCCACTTTTATGACAATTCAAGAGATCAGCAACGAACTGGATTTTCCTTCTCAATCCGTATTCGGAAAGTACTTCAAAAGAGTCGAAGGAATGTCCCCTAAAGCATATCGTCAGTCCCTGGAGATTCAGTAATAATGTCAGCGATAATATGTCCAGATGTGGTTTCCGAAAGACAATTGTCTGACCACGAGATCTTCATATATGGATGGCGATCAAATATAGTCGAGGCGTTATGTCCCGACTATATTTGATTTTGTATGGTTGGCTTATTTCAGATATTCAGTGAAGAATTTCTGGATGGCATCGAATGGAATGATGTCTTTTTGGTCGTAGAGGTCAGTGTGGCTCGCACCGGGGATTACCATAAAGAGCTTGTTGTTGTCCTTACCGGGAGTGACGGTCAGTTTCTTGTAGGCGTCGCTCCCGAAATAGAAGGAGTGTGCCTTTTCTCCGTGAATTATCATGACGGCGTTCTCAATCTCTCCGGCACGGCTCATCAGCGGGAAGTTGATCCATGGAATGATGGCCGTGGCGTTACGTCCACCGTTGGAGTTGAGTGAACGGGGATGGTAGCCTCGCTCTGTTTTATAATAAGCATGATAGTCCTTGAGGAATTGCGGAGCATCGTCAGGAAGCACGTCAGGTACACCGCCGCCGAGTTTTGGAGTACCGTTGATGAAGTCTTCTGTGCGCTGTTTTGCGAGACCCTCACGGAGTTCTTTACGGGCTTC
>JAFLTN010000021.1:0-32147 GCA_022510445.1 Muribaculaceae bacterium
GTCAGAACCTTTTACAGAAATTACCCAGGGAATACTTTCTTATTCTGATCCAACACAAGGTGAATTTAATGGAAGGGCACTATTGGGAATAGTGATGAACCATCCTGTGGATTCAATCATGAGTAAAGAGAACCATATCCTGCTATCAGGAATGATTAATCCGAAGGATACTTTGTGTTATAACTGGGGTTTTGCCTGGGATAAGACTGATATAAAAACTTTATCCGACTGGAATAAATATCTGAAAACTTCAAAATTAAATTATACTATTTCTATTAATTGATAAAAAAGATGTACGAAGAGGATAAAAGAATAGTAATAACCCTTGATGCAGGCGGCACAAATTTTGTTTTTGCTGCTATGAGAGGAGGAGAATATATAACTGAACCGATAACTTATCCTTCAAACGCCCATGATCTTGATCTGTGTCTTCAGACCATGGTGAAGGGTTTTAGAGAAGTTATTGAATCTCTCGATGAGAAGCCTGTGGCTATAAGTTTCGCTTTCCCCGGTCCTGCTGATTATGCAAACGGTATTATCGGGGGGTATCTGCCCAATTTCCCCTCATTCAGAGATGGAGTGGCACTGGGTCCATTTCTCCAAAATGAATTCGGATTGCCTGTCTTTATAAATAATGACGGAGATCTTTTTGCTTATGGAGAAGCTCTTTGCGGAGTCTTGCCGGAAATAAATGAAAAACTTGAAAAGAGAGGTAGAAGTAAAAGATACAAAAATCTGATCGGCTATACTTTCGGAACCGGTTTTGGAGTAGGTATGGTAGTCAACGGCTCTCTTAACCGGGGCGACAATTCTTGTGTCGAAACTTTCTGCCTTCCAAACAAACTAAAAGAGGGAGTGATTCTTGAAGACGGAGTTGCCATAAGAGCCATAAAAAGAGTTTATGGTGAGGAATCGGGACAAGCCGATCACAGACTGGAGCCGAAAGATATTTGTGAAATAGCCGACGGTAAGAAAATGGGGAATAGAGAAGCAGCCGTTAAGGCTTTCTCAGATTTCGGAGAGACTGCCGGAGATGCCATGGCTATTGCTGCGCAGCTTATCGATGGGATTATTGTTTATGGTGGAGGCGTTTCAGGCGCCAGGCATCATTTCCTTCCGTCACTTTTAAAAGAGATGCGCTCATCTTTTAAAACTTTAGGCGGAGACGATGTGAAAAGAGTGCAGATGGAAATCCTTGATCTGGATGATCCGGAAGAACTTGAAAGATTTCTGAAGGGGAGTGGTAAACGGATTCCGGTCTATGGTTCTGATGACACCGTGGAATATGAGGATGTCAAAAGAATAGGAATTATATCTTCGAAACTCGGAGCCTCGAAGGCCATAGCCTCGGGTGCATATGCTTTTGCACTTAACATGATTTAATCTCTTAATATGATTAAGTTATGAAGCTTGAACCTTTGAAATTCCGGCCTTATCTTAAGCCGGTGATTTGGGGCGGAGATAAAATCTGCAGATATAAAAAAATTAAGCAGCCGGAGCCGAATATCGGAGAGAGCTGGGAAATCTCGGTTGTGCCCGGACATGAGTCGATTGTAGAAGAGGGATTTTATGAAGGAAGGAAACTCACCGATCTCATTGAGGAATTCGGTGAGGAGCTTTTAGGCAAATCCGTTGTAAAGAAATATGACAATAAATTTCCTCTTCTGATAAAGATTATTGATGCTAATGATAATCTTTCCGTTCAGGTGCATCCGGATGACTTCCTGGCCAAACAAAGACATAATAGCCTCGGGAAGACTGAGATGTGGTATATTATCAAGTCAGACACCAATGCCAGGATATATTCCGGACTGAACCGTGAGATATCACCGGAGGAATATGAGAAACATATTGCCGACGGCGATTTTGAATCTCTTCTTGCAGTGCATGACTCCAATCCGGGAGATGTATTTTATCTTCCCGCAGGCAGGATACATGCAATAGGAGCCGGAAATCTATTGGCCGAGATACAGGAATCAAGTGATATCACTTATCGTATTTATGATTACAACAGGAAGGATGCCTTTGGAAATACCCGTGAGCTCCATACTTCTCTTGCTAAAGACGCTATAGATTATAAACTATATGACAATTATAAGAACCCTCCTGTTCCCAAGGACATAGCTGATTATGAGATTGTAAGCTGCAGCCACTTTAAGACCCGTCGTCTGCTCATCGACGGAAATATGGAACTGAAAACGGATGATGATTCCTTCACTGTTTTAATGTGTCTTAAAGGTGAGGTGGAAATGATTTTTGACGGAAGAAAACAGAAGCTTAAAGAGGGACACAGCGCATTAATCCCGGCCGCTCTGAAAGAAATGTCTTTAAGCGGGAGAGCAACTATTTTGTCAACGCGTTGTTAATCAAAGATCAATAAAGAAAGTTTCAATCCAAATAAAGGCCATACCGGCGAGATAGCCTGATAAAGCCATCAGAGTGATTCTTTTAAGATACCATCCAAATGGTATCTTTTCTATTCCCATGGCCACCACTCCCGCAGCAGAGCCGATGATTAGCATACTCCCGCCGACTCCGGCACAGTATGTGAGCAGATGCCAGAAAAGACCGTCCTGAACAAAATAGGATGAATAAACCGGATCTAAAGCCGCTTCTGCTGCAGCCGGTTCTAAAACGGGATACATGTCCATGCAGGCTGCCACAAGAGGTACGTTGTCCACAATTGAAGAAAGTATCCCTATTATGCCGTTTATTATGTAGACATTATGAAATGTTTCGTTAAGCCATAAAGCCAGACTTTCCAATATTCCCGCCTGTCCCAAAGCTGCAACGGCCATAAGGATGCCGAGGAAGAAAATTATTGTGGGCATGTCTATGTGCTTTATGATTTGAGAAATTCGTCCGTCCATCTTATCATCCAGACTATATTTCTTTACAACTATTTCAGTAAGCACCCACAGGCAACCTAATGAAAACAGGATTCCTATGTAAGGTGCCAGATGGGTCAAAGCCTTGAAAACAGGCACAAAAAGGAGACCCATGATTCCGCAGATCAGTATCAGCACAGAAACTTTTCTGTTGTTTTCATAAAGATCATATCCGGTGCGATATTCCAGATCCTTTACAACAACCAGTGGCTGAGGTTTTATCATCAGCGAAGCCATTATTACCGGAACTATAACGGAAATTATCGAGGGAAGCAGCAGGTTGATTATCAAGTCAACTGATGATACACAATTTTTCATCCAGAGCATTATGGTGGTGATATCGCCGATAGGAGACCATGCGCCGCCGGCATTTGCCGCCAAAACGATTACACAGGCAAAAAGCCATCGTTCCTTTTGTTCTGAAAGGAGTTTCCTAAGCATCATAACCATGATGATGGTTGTTGTCATATTGTCCAGAATCGCCGATAAGAAAAATGCAATGAAGGCCATAAGCCATAGCAACATCCTTTTGTTTGAGGCCTTGATGTTATCTATAATGAAACGGAATCCTCCATAACGGTCGATAAGTTCCACTATGGTCATGGCTCCGATAAGGAAAACTACAATCTCGCAGGTGTCTCCCAAAGCTTCCACCATGTCGGTGGAGATCATAGGGTCGTGGGAACACACTGCATAAACCGCCCATAAGAGGCCACACATTAGAATCGCAATGCTGGCCTTGTTGACGGAAATTACATGCTCGGCTGCAATAAAGAAATAGCCTACTAAAAAAATAACAATCAGAGCTGCTATCATGGCTGGACAGATTTAAGGTCTTAGATTTTATGGATAGTTGAACGTCAAAAAAAAAGATTTCCTCTAATCCGGAAATCCGCTGCAAAAATAGCTAAAAATAGACGATATAAAAAATAAAGTGGGCTCTATTTAATAGCCCGATGCATCCTTTCAGGGAATCGAGGCATTATATTTCAGGAGCTGCAGCCCTTCTGAAGATAGCCGGGCATAGCTGAAAGTCTTTATCCATTCTCCCAACACTATCATCTCACATCCCGGTGTTATTTCCTCTCTGCTCAAGACATGGACATGTCCAAAAATGAAATAGTCGATATCCTTATGAGTGTGCTGATAAGAGATTGCAAAGTCCTTTAAATTTTTCAAAAGAATTTCGTCGGGGATCCCTCTCTCTTCACCTTCTTTGCGGCTATGACTGCTCCAATTATATGCGAAGGGGACAGTCCACCTCGGATGAATTCCCGAAAATAACCGTTGGCAGACACTGTTTCTAAAAATGCTTCTTATAAACTTAAAGGAGGGTTGAAGTTTGCCGACTCCATCGCCATGCTCCATGAAAATCTTTTTCCCTTGAATCTCTCTTATTAAAGAGCCGTCGATAACTTCTATACCTAATTCAAAAGGAAGATAATCAAAAATCCAGATGTCATGGTTTCCTTTAAGCCACACAATCCTGATGCCGGAATCGGAAAGTTCTGCAAGCTTGCCGAAGAATCTGATATAACCTCTCGGTACAACGTATCGGTATTCATACCAATAGTCTAAAATATCTCCCAAAAGATAAATAGCCTCAGCATCTTTTTTTATTGAATCAAGAAAGGAGACTATCTTGCGCTCTCTTTCTCTTGAATCAGGCATGTAAGAGGCGCCAAGATGAAGATCACTTAAAAAATATGTGTTCTTCCCCAGGGGAATATGCTTATTTTCAAGGGGAATCATCCTGCCTTTATTGCTAATTCTTAGTTATCGATATGAATATTTTTTATTATCAAAGATATCCTAATTCCAACTTTGCTTCCTCGCTCATCATGTCTTGATTCCATTCCGGTTCAAAAACAAGACGAAGATCCAGTTTTTCCGGTCCTTCCACACTTAACAACTTCTGGCGCACATCTTCCATGATGAAATCGGCCATGGGACAATGAGGAGCGGTAAGTGTCATATCCACATGAAGACATTTATCTGAAGAATCATAGTCAATTTTATAGATTAACCCCAAATCATAGACATTAACCGGTATTTCAGGATCGTAGACAGTGCGAAGCATTTCAATAGCCTTATCGTATATGGCAAGCTCTTCGGCCGCTTTCTTTTCTTCCTTTTCTACAGATTTTTCAGAATCTATAAGGTCTCGTTGAGAATTTTCAATTTTGTTTTCTTCCATAATTCCGGATCAATATATTGTAATAACGCTTGCAAATGCAAAATTATCAAAAAACAACCTTTTTTAGAAAGTTTTTATTAACTTTGCATTGATACATAAGGGTGGGGGAAGTGAATTTTACCCCGGTCCTTTCATCTTAAATTAAGACAACAATGAAAAATTTAAAGAAAGTAATCGTTGCCCTTTTAGTTGCAGTGATGGGATTTGGGGTTGCCGACGCCCAATTCCGGTTTGGTATTAAAGCAGGACTCAATCTTAATACTCTTGAGCTAAAAGACCTAAAGAGTAATTTAGACTCTGAAAACGGAGTGGGTTGGACCGGTGGTGTCATGACAGAATTTCAGGTGCCAATTATCGGACTTTGTTTCGACCTGTCGCTGATGTACACAAGAATGAATGCCAGCAGCAACATGTTCACAGAAGACAATAAAGAGTTTGCCTATAACAAGAATTTCCTTCAGGTGCCTTTGAATCTGAAATATAAATTGAGTCTCCCGGCAGTAGGCCATATCGTGGCGCCATATATTTTTACAGGTCCCTCGTTCGCTTTTAAGCTCGACAAGAACCTTGTCGACGATATAAAGACCAAGACATGCCAGATAGCCTGGAATATCGGTTTGGGTCTGGAATTAATCAGGCATATCCAGGTTGGAGCTTCTTATGGATTCGGTATTAACAACATTGTGCCGAAAAATCTGTTGAATGCTAAAGATCTGGATATGAAAAACAGTTACTGGACAATTACAGCCGCTTATCTCTTCTGATGATCAGGAAATTTTTTACACTCACAATACTAATATTCACGGCTCTGGCGGCTTCTGCCGAATTTCGCTGGGGGCCAACTGTCGGAACTAATTTTACAACGCTGCATTGGAAACAGAACATTGCTGCGACATCCTTAAGAACGGGACTGCAAGCCGGTGTCGCCGGCGAGCTGATGATTCCGGGCATAGGATTCGGAATAGATCTGGCCTTGAAATATAATCTTCACGGTTCACATGTGAAATTCGGTGAGCATAAAATCTGGGCTGTTGATGGAATAAAAAATCAGAATGTCTGGTTCCATACACTTGAAATCCCGTTAAATCTTAAATTCAAATGGACAAGAATGAACGGTTTTGAACAGACTCTTGCTCCGTTTATTTATGGCGGCCCAGTGTTTAATTTCACATTAGCCACAAACCATGCGCCTGCTATTCAACATCCGTTAGGATATGTTGCCCTCCAGGTTGCCGGTGGAGTTGAACTCTTTGAACATTATCAGATTTCGGCCGGTTATTCCTGGGGAGTAAGTTATCAGGTCAAGACCATTAAACTTGATAATTATTCCGCTCAGCCCAGGGGAGCTTTCATAAATCTGTCTTATTTCTTTAGATAAGAGGTTTGTTTGCTGACGTAATTCTGCCTCTTCCCCTTTATTCCTCCTATACTTATTCTATACCTGAGGAATTGTCGGATGATATCCGGGTCGGATCCCGGGTTCTCGTCCAATTCGGTCGAAAAAAATATTACACTGCCATAGTGGATGCCTTACATTCTTCTCAGCCGAAAGGTTGCGAGGTGAAACCCGTCTTGGCTGTATTGGATGCAGATCCTATAGTAAGATATCCCCAACTCAATTTTTGGAAATGGATTGCCGACTATTATCTGTGTTCTCCGGGGGAAGTTTTTAAGGCTGCAGTTCCATCAGGGTTGAAACCGGAAAGTGAAACCATCATATCTTTGAATAAAGATTATGAGCCTGATGAGGATAAGCCTTTCGGCTTCACCGATCGGCAGAGACTGGTTTTAATGGTGATGGAGGAGCATAAACGTCTTTCACTGACAGAACTGGAGGCTGAAACGTCAATAAAAAATATTGCAAAGGTGATTTATCCCATGCTTGAGGAGGGAATCATTGCAATTGATGAGAGGATAAGTGAAAAATATCGTCCGAAAAAAACATTCTTTGTAGAACTTAACCTTACTAAAGAGAATAAGGAAAAGCTTCATGATTATTTTGATCTCGTGAAAAGATCACGCCATCAGGAAAATGCGCTATTAGCTTATCTAGATTTATCCGGATGGTTGTCTCCTATAGGTAAAATTAAAAAAGTAACGAAAAAAGAACTCCTCGAGACTACAGGTATTTCTACCGGTATTCTTAAAAATATGCAGGACAAGGGGATCTTTCGAATTGAGAAAAAAATAATAAACAGATTTGAGGCAGACGATGAAGAACGTCCCGACAAGTTGTTGCCCCGGCTCTCCGATCTACAAAATGACGCCTTAAAAAAGATTGAAGAAAATTTCAGAGATAATCCGGTTCAATTACTTCACGGAGTAACAGGAAGCGGCAAAACTGAAATCTACATAAGATTAATCCAGAAGGTTCTAAAAGAAGGAGATCAGGTTTTATACCTCGTGCCTGAAATTTCTCTCACAACGCAACTTTCAGACCGCCTGAAAAAGGTTTTTGGAAGCTCTCTGCTCGTTTATCATTCCAAATTCTCGGATTCTGAAAGAGTGGATTTATGGAAACGTCTTCTTTCATCTAAAGAACCTTTGGTGATTCTTGGAGTCAGATCTTCTGTCTTTCTTCCTTTTGCGCATCTTGGTCTTGTTATTATTGACGAAGAACATGAAGCTTCCTTCAAACAGTATGACCCGGCGCCAAGATATAATGCCAGAGACGCAGCCCTTATGCTTGCTAAGATGCATGGAGCAAAATCGTTGTTAGGGTCTGCTACTCCCTCAATAGAGACTTATTACAAAGCTGTGACCGGCAAATTCGCGTTGGTTTCCATTAATGAAAGATTCGAAGGATCGGTTTTGCCTGAGGTAGAGGTTATAGACATGAAGGAGATGAAGAAAAAGAAGGAGGTAAAAGGAATCATCTCGTCACCTCTTAGGAAAAGAATTCTTGAAACCTATCAAGAAAATCGTCAGACTATTCTCTTTCAGAACAGGAGAGGTTTCGCTCCGGTTGTAATTTGTGATCAGTGTGCCTGGACCCCCAAATGTATGTATTGCGATGTCTCGATGGTCTATCATAAAAATATCGGGATTCTGAGATGCCATTATTGCGGATTCTCGCAAACACTCCCTCCATTTTGTCCTGCCTGCGGACAGAACACCCTTAAGATTTTCGGTTATGGCACTGAAAGGATAGAGGAGGAAGTAAAAGAGGAATTCCCTGAAATAAACGTTGCCAGAATGGATCTTGACACAACCCGAAACAAGGATGCCTATCAAAGCATAATTGAAGATTTCGCAGGACATGCCACAGATATTCTCATCGGTACCCAGATGGTTTCAAAAGGACTTGATTTCAGTGATGTTTCAACGGTAGGGGTCTTGAATGCCGACACACTTCTTAACTTCCCGGATTTCAGAAGTAATGAAAGGGCATTCAATATGCTTGAACAGGTGGCAGGACGTGCCGGAAGAAGAAAACATCCCGGAAAGGTGCTTATTCAGACTCTTAATCCGGCGCATGAAGTGATTCAATATGTGAAGAATCATGATTATAAGGCATTTTATGAAAGTGAAATATCCGAGAGGAGTCGTTATGCCTATCCTCCGTTCACAAAGATTATAAATATTTATATAAAGAATAAGGATCAGCAACTTTGTGATAAGGGGGCTGTAGACTTTGCGCTTGCCTTAAGAAAAATATTTTCCGACCGAGTTCTGGGCCCTGAAAGGCCCTATGTATCCCGCATTTCATCTTATTACATACAGTCAATAATGTTAAAAATGGAAGTTGGGGTCTCTATGAAGAAGGTTAAAGATTTATTAAGACAGATTTATGCATCGGTTTCCTCGCTTCCGGCAATAAGAACCTCGGTGATTTATTATGATGTGGATCCTGTATAGGAAATTCACGGTTCAGGACTGTTGAAGAAGGGCTTCAAATGATGCCAATTTTATGTTTTACAACATTTTTGACTCTTTTCTCTTAAAAAAATTTGGTGTGGAAAATCTAATAATTTAAATTTGCATCAAACCTAAAGACAATCTTTTTTACCTTAAGATTTTTTACCTGTAGAAACTTATAAAAGGGTGCGACCGATGAGGTTATCACCCTTTATTTTGGTATGTTATTGATGCTGGTTTAATCTTTCCGTGTTAATCTATCAAAGAGATATTCGGCCATCATCCAGTCTTCCGGAGTGTCGAGGTCAAGAGACCGTGACCTATCCATCGGATAAGGCAATATCTTGCGAAAAGTGGAAAGAGGCCCCTTTGTAAGAGAAGTGACAGTCATTACATAGACAGCGCCGTTATATTCCCATACATGCGGCGCATCCTGTCTTCTGGTGTAATTGCCTTCTCCTTTAGATATTTTTAGAAAACCCTCGGAGTCCTCCTCGAAAGCATTATAATAAGGATTGGTTCTTGCCTCACAAACAGATACCACCATGTCTGTCTCCGGATTCCATAACTCCAAAGCTCCCAATATGTCTCCGGAAGTTCTAAAGGGTGATGTCGGTTGAAGGAGAACAACCCTTTCAAATTCCTTACCGCCTTTTTTGAATTCTTCAAGAGCATGCATTATGGCCGAATAAGTGGAGGCTGTGTCGGTGGCAAGCTCTTCAGGACGTAAAAAAGGAATTTGAATTCCGCAGTCTTCCGCAATTTTTTTTATTGATTCCGAATCTGTCGATACAAAAACGGTGTCTTTATCTTTTGCGCACTCTATTGCCTGTTTGACGGCTCGAGCCACGAGCGGTTCCCCATGAAATGGACGGATATTTTTATCCGGGATCCCCTTGCTCCCTCCTCGGGCAGGGATAAGCCATAAGGTTGAAGGATTATCCGTAATCATCAGTCGAAAAAAACTGCTTCTTTAAGATAACGTGCTGTCAAAGTGCCTTCCTTCCAATCGTGGCATGGTTTTAAAGCTTTTCCTCTGGACTCTTGGATTATATAGTCGGCTATCGGTGCCCCTGCCAGTATTGAGCAGATAACCGCTCCGCTCAGACGAGGATTCACCTCCATGAGCAGATATCGGTCAGTGTCTTCGTCATAAAGGAACTGAAGATTGACAGGACCTCTCAGTTTTAGTTTTTCTATTACCTCTCTACTGAATTTTTCGAGGAAGGCATTGTCACATGTCCGGCTTCTTGTGGACTCCCCGCCCATGACTTCAAGTCGTTCACGTGGCACTGAAACCAATATATTTCCCCGGCTGTCTATGTAAGAATCTACAGTGAATTCCTTACAGTTTTCTATATATTCCTGGATGATATAGCCCGAAAGGTTCTGAAGGTGCATAAGGTCTTCCATATCATGGAAAATTTGAATCCCTCTTGATTTCCCACCCTTACGGGGCTTTACAATAGCGGGCATCTTTGCAGTGAGAACGGTATATGTGCGAGGTATCGGGAAGCCTTCCTGTTTGAACAGTTTCGCAGCCTCCACTTTGTCAAACAAAGAAATAGCACCTGAAAAATCAGTGACCGGAATGAAAACTTTCGGAAGTCTCACCTTACACATTGATGCCACTTCTATGGCTCCGTTGACTATAGGGAGGATTATATCGACATTCTTCTCTTCAGCGATATTGCAAATATCACCGACTACACCCGGATCATTCCATGGTAAACCTTTGATGACTTCAGCTTCAAGGATGATAGGCACTTCCAGAGAAATATCGTAACTTATAATGGAGACGTTATAGCCGAGATCTTTCCCCCGTTCTTTTAAAATTTCGGCTAATGAAACTTTTCTGCCCCCTCCAAGCAGAAGGATGGTAAGATGTTCCTCTTTCATCGGTTGTAGATGTAAGGTTTATAATGACGTAAGTTGTTGTTGTCACAAATCCATCTGACGGTCTTTTCCAGGCCCTCTTCCAAAGAGACTTGTGGTTTCCAGTCGGTAAGTGACGTAATTTTCTTATTGTCGCCAAGCAATCTGAAAACTTCGCTGTCTTTAGGCCTTAGCCTTTCCGGATCTGTTTTCCACACCACGTCGGCTTTCATGATGCGTGCAATGGTTTTAAACAGAGTTTCCATTGAAATTTCGTGACCGGTGGCTATATTGATTTCTTCTCCGGCTGTTTTCTCGGCTTGTGATATCTCATAAAATCCCCGGCATGTATCGGTGACAAAGTTGAAATCCCGGGTAGGAGAAAGATCTCCCACTTTTATTTCCTTCACTCCCGAAGCTATTTGGGTTATAATTGTGGGGATTATGGCTCTTGCACTTTGTCTCGGACCGTAGGTGTTAAAAGGTCTCACGACTGTCACATCCGTTTTGAAGGCATTATGAAAGCTTAAAGCCAAGGCGTCAGCTCCAATCTTTGTGGCTGAATAGGGACTTTGCGGCTGTTTGGGATGCTTTTCATCTATGGGAACATATTTAGCCGTGCCATATACCTCAGAAGTGGATGTCACCAGAAGCTTTTGTGAGCCGTTTTCTTTTACAGCCTCACAGATGTTTAGTGTTCCTTTAATGTTAGTGTCGACATAACTGTCGGGAGCAATGTAACTGTAAGGGATTGCTATAAGAGCTGCAAGATGAAACACTGTGTCAGCTCCTTCTACGAAACGCCTGCAAAAATTAGGATCCCTGACATCTCCCGACCAGACATCGAGATTATCTGCCGGTGCAATTTCTTCGAGCCATCCCCAGTTATTGAAAGAATTGTATTGTGATAGTGCCCTTACCTTAAGACCTTTGGAAAGTAAAAGCTCCACAAGATGACTGCCGATGAAACCGTCGGCTCCGGTTACAGCCACTGACTTCATAGTTAAAGGTTTTTTAACGTTTTGTGCAATGGTGTCTTAATAAAAGAAGAATTCATAAATTGAAAAAGCGGCTATTTTATAAACTTATATTCCGATTCCATAAAGGAATGAATATGGCGTCGTTTTTTCTCTTCAAATATTTCTGAAATTTTGAAAAAAATTCCGGTTTCCTCAACATCACCGAATTCATAATTCACTGCTGTGCCAAAAACCTTCATAGTCGGAGAAAGAGACATATAGGCATTTACAAGAGGAGGAATATTCTGCCCTAAAGCCCGTATTGTCTGGTTGAGGATCTTATAATCCTCTTTAAAATTCTTACCTGTGAAAATATTCTGGATTTCGGGTTCCTTTGCATGACTTTTCAATTCTTCGAGAGGCCACACGAGTTTTTCCGAATCAGCGAAATGTTTATGAAGAAAACCCAAAAGAATATCCCGGCCCCTCTCTCCGAAAGCCGGATACATAGTGACTTTTCCGAAAAGATATTTTATCTGCGGATAAATAACAGTCAGAGCTCCGAGACCATCCCATAAATTGTCGAGCACATAAATGGCCTTCGGGTTGGAACGTGTGCTCTGATAGCCCACTGAAACGAAAGAACGTCCCAGTTCCAGAGTATTAGGTAACAGTTCTGTTAGAAATTTTTCGGAAAAACCGAACATATGGGAAGTGGCAATCTTGGGAATTTTATTCTCTATCTTGATGTCTTCTCCCAGAATAAAACGATAGCCACCTACTATTTCTTTATCTTTCGGATCCCACACAATCAACTGTCGGCAAGGAGTGTCCATTGTGTCGAATTCATCGATGTCACAATCCAGTCCTGTTCCACCACCGGCATCGCGGAATGCAATTTCACGCAGGCGCCCGATTTCTTTCATTATGTTGGGTGCATTAAAGGCATCCACAACATATACCTCATTAAATCCTTTGTTAGATTTACGCAAGAGACGATCAGGTGTAAGCTCCCTGATTATCAGTTCTCTGTCTATTGGGTCGATTATTTTTTGCATTTCAAGACAAGTCTGATGGCTCTCAAGCATTGCAAAATTAGTGAAAAATCAATTTTTATCAAAATAGACTCGGGAGGTAATGCGTTAGAAATATAATTCACTTCTATCACGAAACCCCCGTTGCAAAATAAATATTAAAAAATGCAAGGGCTATCTCTTTTTAATTGAATAAAAAGCTTTAAACTTTTGACTTAGATGGAGTCTAATATTTAAATAATTTTTTGGACTATGTTAACGATAAAAAGTAGATCAGAGAGATTTTTATTTCTTTTGTTTTTAGGATTAATGCTAATCTTGCCGATGACCCTTTTTGCAAATGAAAAGGAGAAAGGTGGTATAAAGTTTAATGAAACAACTTATGATTTCGGAATTATAAATGAAGACGGAGGTCCCGTGACTCATGAATTCCGGTTTGAAAACACTGGGAAAGGGGTTTTGGTGATAAATTCGGCCAAAGCCGAATGTGGATGCACGAAACCTGAATATCCTCAAAAGGGTATCGAACCCGGGAAAAGTGGTGTCATTAAGGTGACCTATAATCCTTTAGGTCGTCCGGGTGGTTTTACAAAAGTCGTCACAGTCAGGACAAACGGAATTCCTTCAAAAGTTAATCTCAAAATCAGGGGAACAGTCAATCCAAAATGATAAAAATTATATTGGTATTTTCAAGTTTTCTTCTCCCTTTGGTTCTTTATTCCAAGCCAATAGAAAGTTTCCAATGGATTGAAAGAGAATATGACTTCGGAAATATAAAAGAGGATGATGGTGAAGTTTCAGGAGTTTTCCGGATAGTAAACACCGGTAAAGCCCCTCTCATAATTAATAATGTAATCCCGACATGCGGTTGCACCAATGTGGATTTTCCGCAAAAGCCTGTGCTTACGGGTGATACGGCAGACATCAGCTTCACTTTCAATCCTTTGGGACGCCCCGGAAAATTTGAAAAGACCATCAAAGTCTATCTGAATGAAGAAACCGGACCCCGGCGGCTGATATTAAAAGGTGTGGTTGAAGCTTCCGAAAATACCCTTCGCAACAGGTATCCTTTCCGGGCGGATCAAGTTTATTATGAAAATAATCTGCTTTTTGCCGGAGATATACCAAGTGGTTCGAGAAGACATCTTTTTACCGGCCTCTACAATAACGGCAAGGATACTATAAAGCCACGTTGGATTTATGAATCAGACATAATTGACATCAAGACTATTCCGGAAATCATACCTTCGAAAGAGAGTGGTGAAGTGACATTTCTTATCGATACTTCCAAAACAGATAAAACCGGAGATATGAGCTTTGACATTAAATGTCTCACCGGGCCTTCACCAGCCGACTCTATAAGAATAACAGTGGGTGTTAATATCATTCCTTATCAAAATAATCGATAAGGAAATTTTTTTATTAAATTTGCAATGTATATAATGTCCTGCTTAATCAAGGATAATAAATTATGGAGCATCCTGAAAATAGTGAAGAATATAAAGGCCTGCAGGTTAATTCCGGTGTCGTCTCTCAACCTGTTATAAATCCATATCGTAAAAGTCAGCGGCTTAAGGTGCCTGAGCTTTCCGTAAATGATTATGTGGAAGGCATTTTGAAAGGAGATGTCAGCATACTTGGAAGAGCGGTGACTTTAGTTGAGAGCACCGCTCCCCGACATCAGGAAATTGCTCAGGAAGTAATTGAGAAATGTCTGCCATATTCCGGAAATTCCAGAAGAATAGGAATTACGGGGGTTCCCGGAGCAGGCAAATCTACTTCAATCGATGTTTTTGGCCTTCATGTTCTCAGGAACGGGGGTAAACTGGCAGTGCTGGCAATAGATCCGAGCAGCGAAAGATCAAAGGGGAGCATACTTGGTGACAAGACTCGCATGGAGAAGCTGTCACAGGAAAAAGATGCTTTTATACGCCCTTCACCCTCTGCAGGTTCTTTAGGAGGTGTGGCACGGAAAACCCGGGAAACTATCGTGCTTTGCGAGGCTGCGGGCTATGACAATATCTTCGTGGAGACAGTTGGCGTGGGACAAAGTGAAACAGCCGTTCATTCAATGGTAGACTTCTTTCTTTTGATACAGCTGGCAGGAACAGGA
The DNA here is from genome assembly GCA_022510445.1 of Muribaculaceae bacterium. GTDB lineage: Bacteria > Bacteroidota > Bacteroidia > Bacteroidales > Muribaculaceae > Lepagella. The sequence continues at coordinate 14,925 of JAFLTN010000021.1, forward strand.
GATGAATTGCAAGGCATCAAAAGGGGTATTATGGAAATGGCTGACGGGATTGTAATCAATAAATGCGACGGCGATAATGTGGAAAGAGCCAAGCTTGCTGCGTCTCAGTTCAGAAACGCTCTGTTCCTTTTCCCGCCTTCGGCAAGCAAATGGAAACCGGAAGTGATCACATATAGCGGTTATTACAATCAGGGAATAGATGTGGTCTGGGATATGATCGACAGGTATTTCGCCTATGTGAAGAAAACCGGCTATTTCGAAAAAAAGAGAAACGAACAGGCTAAATTCTGGATGGTCGAGACAATCGACGAACAATTGAGGAAACATTTCTATGGAATCCCCGAAGTTCGTGCGTTGATGCAGCAAAAGGAAATAAGAGTGCTGAATAACGAACAGTCTTCATTTACTGCTGCCAAGGATGTTCTTGACTGTTATTTCCAAAAACTAAAAGAACAATAGAATGGCAAACAAATTATGTGAGATCGTGCCCCGGCAGGCCCGGCTTAGGAAAGAGGCTGAGGCCTATCGGTTCTGTTGGAGAAAAGACGGAGAGTGGATTTCTACCAACTGGGAAGAATTCAACGCCCAGATTGATGTGGCCGCTTTCTCGCTCTGTCATTTAGGACTTATTGAAAAAGACACGATAGCTATTTGTTCGCCTAATACCCCTCAGATTCTAATAGTAGAATTAGGAGCTTTTAAAAACAGACTCGCCTCTATTCCCGTCTATGCCAGTTCTTCTCAAGATCAGTTTGATTTTATAGTTTCCAACGGAGATGCAAAAGTTATATTCGTAGGTGACTCACATCAATATCCTTTGGCTTACAATTACTGGAAGAAACATCCTGAAGCGGTCTCCAAAATCATATTGTTTAAGAATGACGGACTGCAACTGAATCCGGATGATAATGTCACCATTTGTTGGGATGATTTCGTAAGAATGGGAATGGAAGCTTCGGAAACTGTAAGGCAAGAAGTTGAAAAAAGAACCTCCGAAGGTTTGCCCGATGATATGGCCACGCTCATATATACTTCCGGAACAACCGGAGAACCTAAAGGAGTGGCAATTACCCATTCAAATTATGATGCAGCCATCGGAAGCCATCTTGAACTTCTCACCCAGGTCTCGGAGAATGATCTATCCATGGCTTTCCTCCCGATGAGTCATATACTGGAAAAAGCCTGGTGTTTTTTCTGTTTGACAAAAGGGATTGCCATAGCTGTAAATTATGACCCCAGAGTTATTCAGGATACCATACATGACGTGCATCCTAACATTATGTGTTGTGTGCCACGTTTCTGGGAAAAGGTTTATGCCGCTCTCAAGGAAAAAATAGAGGGTATGGGTAAACTCAGAAAAATAATGGTGAAGCGCGCCATAAAATGTGGTGAAAAAAGAAATCTTATATTCAAACGTCAGGGACTTAAAGTGCCGGGATTACTCGAAAACGAGTATAGATTCTGGGATAAACAGATATTCAGTAAGATAAAAAAAGCTATCGGTATTCCGAATCCAAATTTATTTCCTACAGCCGGTGCTCCTTTGAGCGACAGGATTGTAGAATTCATGCGTGCGATAGGTGTGGAGGTTGTGATAGGTTATGGATTAAGTGAAACCACAGCGTCTGTAAGTTTTTATCCTCAGATAAATTATGAAATTGGCACGGTAGGACTTCCCCTCCCAGGTTTAAAAGTAAGAATTGACAAAAACGGAGAAATTCTTGTTAAAGGCCCTACTGTCACCCCGGGCTATTTCAAAAATCCTGATGCAAATGAAAAAGCATTTACCGACGACGGTTACTTCAGGACAGGCGATGCAGGATATTTCACAAGGAATGGAGCTTTGGTGCTCACGGAAAGGGTTAAGGATCTCTTCAAAACTTCTAACGGGAAATATATTGCACCTCAGATGTTGGAAAGCCGTCTGGCTGAAAATAAATATATTGATGAGGTGGCAGTAATCGGAGATCAAAGAAAGTATGTTTCGGCTTTGGTGGTGCCAAATCTTTCTCAGCTGAGAAAATGGGCCAGACAAAACGGTATTGAAACCGACAGCGCCGATGAATTGGTGAAGACACCCGAAGTGGTTTCATTCATTCAGTCGGAAATAGACAAGATACAGAAGGATGTGGCCGATTACGAAAAAATCAGGAAAATAACCCTTCTGCCAAATCATTTTTCCATTATGAACGGAGAAGTCACCAATACGATGAAGGTGAGAAGACCGGTAGTGGCCAAAAGATATTCTAAGGAAATTGAGGCGATGTATTCAGAATAAGAATCGATTAATATGATAACTCAGGAACAGTTAAAAGAGGCTCAGGAAAGGGGAGAGGCCCTGAAGAGATATCTCGATATCGACAGTAAAAAAATTGAAGTAGAAGAGGAGGAACTGCGAACCCACGTCGCCGATTTTTGGGATGACCGTGAAAAAGCGGAAGCCCAGATGAAAAAAATCAAGGAACTTCATTTCTGGATCGATTCTTATGTTGAGCTTGAGAAGCTTACAGAAGAATTGGTTTTAGCGTTTGATTTCCTTAAAGAAGAACTTGTGACTGAAGAGGAGATCGACGATCTCTATGGCCGTTTGATGGACAAGCTTGAGAAGCTTGAATTGAGAAACATGCTGAGACGGGAGGAAGATAAGTTAGGTGTGGTTCTTAAGATTAACTCGGGAGCAGGTGGCACTGAAAGTCAGGATTGGGCACAGATGCTGATGCGTCTTTATCTAAGATATGCGGAAAAGCATGGATATAAAACTTCTGTGGCCCAATTGCTCGAAGGTGACGATGCAGGTATTAAGTCAGTGACAATCAATATAGAAGGCGACTATGCTTATGGCTTCTTAAAAAGTGAAAACGGAGTGCACCGTCTCGTAAGAGTAAGCCCGTACAACGCACAGGGTAAAAGGATGACATCATTCGCTTCTGTGTTTGTGACTCCTTTAGTGGATGATTCTATTGAAATTAATGTGGAACCGGCAAGAATTTCCTGGGATACTTTCCGTTCTGGCGGGGCCGGAGGACAGAATGTCAACAAGGTTGAGTCGGGAGTGAGACTACGTTACCAGTATAAAGATCCATATACGGGAGAAGAGGAGGAAATATTGATAGAAAATACAGAAACCCGCGATCAACCAAAAAACAAGGAGAATGCTATGAGACAGCTTAAGTCGATTCTTTATGACAAAGAGCTGAAACATAGAATGGAGGAACAGGCCAAGATTGAAGCAGGGAAAAAAAAGATAGAATGGGGTAGTCAGATAAGAAGTTATGTTTTTGACGACCGTAGGGTGAAAGATCATCGGACCAACTATCAGACATCAAATGTTAACGGTGTTATGGATGGCGAAATCGATGATTTCATCAAAGCCTATCTGATGGAATTCGCCGGAGAGGAAGGATAAATATAGATATTAAAATGAGGATACCAATAGTCTTTGCTACCGATCATAATTTCGTGATGCCAACAAGTGTCACGATCACCTCTTTACTTCTTTCTAAATTGCCGGAAACTATTTTTGATATTAATGTAATAATAGATGAAAATGTTACTGATGAAGATAAAAAGAAGTTGGCGAAACAGGTGAAGGAATTATCTGAAGACTCCTCAATTTCTTTCATTGAGATTGGATCTCTTTTTGACAAAGGATATGAAATAAGGGATATATCCAAAGCTTGCTATAACAGGTTGATGATTCCCTGGCTTTTAAATTATGATAAGGTTATTTATAGTGATGTCGATATAATATTTACAGGAGATATTTCAGAAGTTTATAAAATTGAACTAAATGAAGACCTTGTGGCCGGTGTCAGTGGCAAAGTTTGGAAAAAAGGGATTGTAAAAAAATACTTGTTAAAGATCGGAGCTAATCCGGAAGAATACGTAAACAGTGGTTTTTTATTGATCAATTCAAAGAAACAAAGGGAATTAAATCTTAAGAGCTCCTACCTTTCTTTAGTTGAGAAAAAATTTATATATCAAGATCAGGATATTATAAATTTAGTTTGTAAGGGACGAATAAAACATCTGCCAGAAGTATATAATATAAAACCTATAGATTATCCCGACTATTCACCTCAAGAGGCCAAGGTGATCCATTATATCGGTATAAAACCCTGGAATTATTTCACCTATAGCTGGAGAGAATGGTGGAATGTCTATGAGAAATCGGTTTTCTATGACAGGAATTTTAATAAAAATATAAGTGATAAGATATTGAATCATTCCTATAAAAGAGAGGTTAAGAAGAAAGTGTTAACCAATAAAGTCAAATTTCTTTATAATTATCTCTTCAGATAAGCAAAATTCTGACAATCAAAAATTATGTTGGATTACAGAAAATTTTCTGGTTCAAGAGAATTGAGAAAAAAAATTCTTTCCCTTCTTTCATGGGTACCAGACAGGTTAATGATTCGAATTCAATATTTTCTTCAAACCGGGAAGAAGCTGAATTTAAAAAATCCGGAGACTTTTAATGAAAAGATGCAATGGTATAAATTAAATTACCATGACCCGGAAATGCTTCGGTGTACTGATAAAGTTGAGATAAGGGAGTATTTGAAAGAAAAAGGATTTGGAAACCTAATAGTTCCGATAATTGCCATCTATGAAAAACCGGAAGATTTAGATTTCAAATCACTACCGGAAAAGTTTGTAATCAAGACAAGTGATGGGAGCGGGGCCAATGAGGTGATGGTTTGTCATTCAAAGAAGGAGTTGGGAGAGGATTATTTAAAAAACAGGGTGGAAGAATGGTTTAAAACTCCCAAGAAAAGGAACCATGAGGCAAGAGAGTGGGCATACAATAATGGCTATCCGCGACGTGTCATTGTTGAGGAATTGATAGAAGAACCAGGAAAAAAAGATATAGATGATTATAAGTTCTATTGTTTTCAGGGAAAGTATAAATTCCTGCAATGGCATAAGGACCGCCACTCTTCGCATAAGGCAGGTCATTATGATGAAAACAGAGAATTTTTGCCGGAGGTGAGAGTGTCTTCATATCCCTCTTTTGAAAAAGCAGAAAGATTGCCTGATAATTTTGAAGAAATGGTAGAGATCGCTGAAACAATATCAAAAGCTTTCCCATTTGTAAGAGTAGATTTATATAATATTAACAAAAGGATTTATATAGGTGAACTTACCTTCTATCCTGCATCAGGTTATTTTAATTATCAACCCCCGTATGTGGATAAATGGTTAGGAACCCTTTTCAGTGAACCTTTAGTTTCATATAGTTGATTACATAGAGATGTAAACTAATTCCTATTTTTGTTTGTTTGAATAATAAACAGTTAAAAAATGGAATTATGAAAAAAATAGTAATAATGGGGGCATCTTCGGGTATGGGTTACGGAGTTGCCGAAGCATTGGCTTCAAGAGGTGTTAAAGTCGGAATTGCAGCGCGCCATGTCGCCCCTATGAAAGCTTTGAAAGAAAAATATCCTGAGTTTGTTGAATATGCAAAGATTGATATAACTAAACCGGAAGCCGTCAACCAGTTGTCAGATCTTATTGAGGAATTGGGAGGAATGGATATTTATTTCCATGTTGCCGGTATTTATAATGAGAATCTATATCTGGATCCGGAAAAGGATGTAGCTGTGGCTACTACCAATTGTGCCGGATTTGCCAGGATGATTTCTGCAGCCTATCGTTATTTCAGGGTTAATAAGAAGAAAGGTCAGATTGCTGCCATAACATCAGTTGCCGGAACTAAAGGTATCGGGCGCCTGGCAGCCTATTCTTCTTCAAAGAAATTCGGACAATGGTATCTTGATGCAATCGAACAGCTCTCAAATGCAGAGAACTCCGGTATTACAATAACAGATATTCGTCCCGGATGGGTAAGGACTCCTCTTGAAAATCCCGACAGAAACTATCCTATGAATATGACAGTTGATTATGTTGTGCCTAAGATTATTAAAGCTATTGTAAGAAAATACCGTGTGGCCGTTGTCGATTGGAGATGGAATATATTCACCGGAGTCTGGAGGTCGATACCTAATGCAGTATGGGTGAAAATGGATCCTACTATCTCAACCCCCGACCCAAATTATCCCACTGTAGGAGACCAGCAGGAAGAGGCTCAGGAAAGTAATGAGATTTAATACATTATTCCCAATATTTTTATTAAAAAAGACCGAGTTAAATACTTAGGTCTTTTTTATTTGTAGTAATTTGGCTCTTAAATATATTCTTTGTAAATCCTGATATTAAGAAAAAATTTCTCAAAACTTTCTTAAGAAAATAGTAATATCTCCGTCTCGCAATATCATTCTTTCATCTTTTGGGAATTCTACTTGAAAAATTACTGGATTACTATATATCCCATAATTTTTAAGAGTCTCCATCCCTTTTTCGTCTTTCATATAAGGAAAATCAAGAAGAATTTCTTCTCCGTTATAGCTCATATTTCCATCGGTGAGTGGACCGCCATAATATGAAAGAGAGCAAACATGCATATAAAAATTATAAAAAATTCTTTCAGAGGGTATGATTTCCTCATCTCCGTAATAAATTTCCTTAATTTCCCACATGCCGTCAAGTTTACCGTTCATCGGAGCCTTCTGGCATCCGGAGATTCCTGTAAAAAATAAAGTAAGGACGATAAAAAAAAGAGAAAGATTATTTTTTGTAAACATTCTCAATGCAGACTAATTTTTTCTAATAAAAAAATCTCCTTCATAGGCTAAAGAGACCATTCCTCCAAAGTTGTTTCCAAGTAATTGTCCGCGGTCTATAGCTAAAGCGCCTTTTACTTTCCATCCTTTGGCCCATTTGGGAGAATAATTCAATTCCAACAAACCACTAAAACTATCTGTTACTTCAGTCAAAGGTCTCCAATAAGTTCCCCAGTTACGCGAGAAAGTTAATAAAATCCTCCAGTTTATGTCATTTGTTGGATTTCCTTCTAATCCGAAATGATTGGCATAAAATCTGGTGTTATAAAGCACCATTAAATGATCTTTATTGTATATAGGAGATATTGCAAGGGGCGTTCCGATGGTCATACCCCAGTTTTGCCAGGCCCTATAAAGATAATGAGAAAAATAGCCGTCGCGGCCACTTACCTGTTCCGGAATTTCAGGTGTCCAGTCATGGTTTACAGCTCCCGTCTGATCTTTTGTTGCCACAAATTCATAAACAAATTTACTTATAAACCGATTTTTTGGAATGGTCAGTTCAAGCCCCCATAATCCATCTTTCCAAGGCCCATATTCCAAAAACATCTGAGAATGATCTTCGAAGAAATGTTCGAAATAAGCTTTAATATCCCAGTTATCCGTCGGGGAATAAGAAACGGCAATATTATATTCACCTGTCATATTCCCCTGAACATTTGTTTGTTCTCCGGTCGGGGTGTTGGTGTTTCCTGGTAAAGGAATAAATGCTTTAACCCAATCGATGAACTTATTCGGCATTTTTCTTACATTCCCGTCTTTATATATGGTTCCTCCGAATTGGGTGCCCATTTCAATGCCGATATCAGCAGTGAGAGGGAACTTAGACTCATTTCCAAAACGAAACCATAATCCTCGGGAGCAAAAGAGTACATCGCTTGTTCTATCAGTGCCCGGTATCACCCAGTTTTTCATCCATCTGGAATCGGTGAATTTCCCGTAAGCGAGGTAGGCCTTTACGGAAAACCAACCCTTAGAGCCCCAGAAAGGAGCAAATCCATAAGTGCCGATTCTTAATTGGGGAATTGGCATGGAATTCTGAGAAAATAAAAGGTCGCCGCTTGATAGTTCACTATTATTATAAAGACTGTGAAACTCCTTACTTCCTGCAATTATCCACAATTTTCTGTATTTTATCTCACCGTAAAGCTGTTGAATCCTGAAGGGTGTCACCAGATTCCATCCTCCAACCAGATCAATTCCGCCTCCCCAAGAAAATTTATTTTGGGGATTGAGATTTTTTTGGATTTTCCCTCTTACCCATCCATTATTGAATTCAGGTGATCCAAGACCATATAGATTACTTACAAGCCAGAATGGGGTGTTCTCACCTCCTGAAAAAGTGGCATGTGATTCTATGTCATAACTTATTCTGTCAGTTATGATATTATCATTTAAATCATAAGTTTCAGAAAATGAATTGGCAACACTTATAGTGAAAAATATTATGCATAAAAATATTTTCTGCAGATGTGCCTTCATTGTAAGGAAATATATCTTTGTTTCAAAGAAGATTGTTATTCAACTCGCAAATTTAATTAGAATTATCTAAGAGACAAAACATCAGGAATAGGAAGATTTACAGGATACTGTTTTAAGTAAGTATAAAAAGAAACGCCAATGATTTAATTCTTTTATCTGAAAAAGAAATTTTTAAGAGCTTTCTTGTATCTCGGAACTACCGTATTTAACCATTTGAAAAATTTATAGTTGATTTTCAAAGCTCCCTTTGCCTTTATTATTGATGCCTTACTCTTGTCAATGTTATACCTGATGCTGTCTTGATATTTTTTTAACAGATTAATATCTTCGGTTTCAGGGTCGTATCTGAAAATCCTCGAGCATAATGTGACTCCAATAAAATTATCAATTGCCGAGCGCATATTGCTGTCAGGCGTCTCAGACCGGAGTTCTTTTAACTTTTCAAATAATTTTAGATCCGAAAGTAAAGCATCTTTCCCCTTCCTGGTCACCAGACTCCCGGTCCTGGTTAAATAGTTATATAAAGGTTTATCTAAATATGTTATTTTGGGTTTATTTTTTAAAAGTGACATTAAGTATAACACATCTTCACAATATTCAATCCCCTCAGTAAAAGCTGATGATTTGGCTATTTCTTTTCTAATTAATTTATTCCATACTGCTCCTATCAAGCTATTTTCGTTTGTATAAGAAAATTGTCTTAGTACGGAACAAGCCGTTAATTCTTCAGGTTTTTGTTTGAAAATTTCTGTGGAGTCGGTTATTTTCTTATAATCACAAATAACAATATCTGCATTTTCAGCGACGGCTTTTTCATATAACAATTCATACATGTTATGCTCCGGCCAATCATCCGAATCACAGTGGATGATATAATCACCGGTCGATAAGGATAATCCTTCTTGTCTTGTGAAGGAAATACCTCGGTTAAATTTGTGCCTGATTACCTTTATGTTAGAAGCTCTATGGGGATAGAAACCGATAATCTTTTCTAATATCTCATGACTTCCGTCTTTACTTGCGTCATCAATAAAAATATATTCCAGTTCGGGTAAGGTCTGATTAAAAAGTGCGTGAAGATTTTTTTCAAGATACTCACTGACGTTATATATTGGTATGATTATGCTGATTTTAGGATTTTGCATTTTTATATTCTTTTTCTTGACACAAACAATAAAATTCTGGATAATCCTTCCCTCATCCCTTTACTGATGGACATTAAGGAGAGAAGCATGAATGTAAAGAAAACCCCGCAGACCATCAATGAATAAGTAATAAAGTTGACAAGGCCTTCTTGGATTTCAAATCTATTAAAAATATTTAGAGTAATCCATGAGATTATTAAAAAAATAAATAAATGACTTAAATAAATTTTCAAATAGACCATTCCAAACCCTCCCATCTTTCTGGATATTAGAAAATAAGGTTTCCAAAGCACTATGATTATTATCTGCGATATTATGACGCCGCTTAAGATTCCGTTTAGACCGAAATAAGCTCCTAACAAAACAGAGAGCCCGATATTTAGAATTGACTCAACAATAGGTGCCCATATATCAGAAAAGAGGCCATAGGCATTAATAAATGCATCCACAGTGAGCCTGCTCAGATTTATGAACAACATGCAAACGATGAGTAATAGCGTTGAATCAGGCAATAAGTATTCTTTACCAATCCACAAAGTAATGAAAGGATCAGCTAACATATAAAGACAAAAACACAGTGTTGACACAATCAAAAACCTGATGCTGAATAGTTCGCAAAAAACTTTATTAATTTTGTTTTGATCTCCTTCGGCCACTAAGTTGCCGACTCCTGCACCAATACTGTTGAAAATGGCATTAACCAGCATAAGAAGACCGGAAACTAAAATAGTATAGTTCCCATAAATAGCCACAAGAGACAAAGTGCTATAGGCATATATTATTAAAGGTGAGGTCTGAGTTAAAACAAAGCCACCTAATTTATGGAAAAAAATTTGTTTAATTTTTGTTACGAAGTAGGAGTATTTGGTTCTTAATTCTTTGAATGACTTGTCAACAGAAATTAAGCCGGGAAATTCTTTCATAGTTATCCGATGAAGTGCTGCGGAACCTATCCCGGCAAATATCGCTTCTAATGCCAACCACCAGATAAAACCATTTGGAAAATAGGTTACAGCAATCATCTGAACCACGATTTTTATTATTGTAACGCTTCGCAAGCTATACTGGATTTTATAATCTTTTTGACTGGCGGTAAGAACTATCTGACGATAATTGACAAAATAACTTAATAATGCGCTGAATAGTAACACTCCAAATATTGCATATGTATACCATAAAGGAAGAGTGATCTTTTTAAAAATTAATGGGAAAAAGCACATTAGGATTGCTGAACCTAAGATTAAAAAGTATGCAATTCTTTTATAAAGGTATCCTTGCAGTGTGACTATTTCATTAATTGTGTTTTCATCATTATCAAAAATTGGTTTATAGAGAGTGAAACCAACGGCTACTCCTATTCCCAATTCCGCCAGATTTAAAAATTGCAATAAATTCTGTGCTGTGGTATTAAGACCCAGGATGTCTGTGCCAAGATATTCAAGAAACACTTTTCTTGAAAAAAAGGACAACACCAAATAGAGTATGTAGTAAATGAGGGCTACGATACTGTTTTTAAGGCTGTTTTTTGTTCTGGAAGATTTAGTCAATGCAAGACTTTATTTAGAAGCTATAAATGTCTGAATATTTTTATATGGCAAAATTAAATAAAAGTTTTAAGGATAGCTGTAGAGCATCTCTTTAAAATTAAGAACCATGGAGAAGATATGGGTAACATTCTTCTTGCCGGATGAGTTTTGACTTTCTTAATATGACTGAATTTGAGATTTACTAAAAATAAGGTATATTTGCATTTTGAAAGACATTTATAGTTAAAAATAAAGAGATTACGACTGATGGAATCTTGAGTTGGATGAGGTTTCATTCAATTGATTATCAGCTTTTTAACCAAACATATGGATAGCAGGATTGCTAACGACATATTGGCCTTTCTTATTTCGGTGATGCTTGCCGGCATCATCATTCCTCAGATTTTGCTTATTGCTTTCCGAAAAAAACTTTTTGATGAAGTAGATGAAAGAAAGATTCATAAAGGGGTGGTGCCAAGATTAGGCGGAATAGCTTTTTTCCCTTCAATCCTTTTTTCATTTTTTATTGTCTTAGGTTTTAATCTGAAATATTCAGGATGGGATGTCCTCGGAATGTATTTCAATGATGTGATTCCATTCTTTTTTATGATCTGTGCTGTCCTTCTGATGTTTCTGGTTGGAATTGCAGATGATCTGCTGGGAGTAAAGTATAAAGCGAAATTTGTTATACAGATTCTATCTTCTATACTGGTGATCTTCTCCGGCGTCTATATTCAGGATCTCTATGGATTCTTATGGCTCCATGAAATTCCGGATTGGTTGGGATGGCTGGCAACAGTCTTTATGGTAGTGTATGTCGTCAATGCCATTAACCTTATTGACGGAATCGATGGCCTTGCATCCGGGTTGAGCACAGTTGCATTCGTTTATTATTCCATAATTTTCTATTATGCCGGCCAGTATGCCTATTCATTATTGGCAGCCGCTTCTGCCGGTACTTTATTGCCTTTCTTCTATTACAATGTGTTTGGCAATGCGAACCATCAGAAAAAAATCTTTATGGGCGACACCGGAGCTCTGACCACAGGAATGATCTTGATATTCTGTGCTATAGCTGTGCTTCATATAAATGAAATACCGGATTTCCCTGATTATAATCTGGTTGTTCTTGGTTTGTCTCCGCTCCTTATCCCCTGTCTTGATGTGGTCAGGGTTTATATCCATAGAGTTATCCGTCACAGGAATCCTTTCCTGCCTGATAAGTCTCATATACATCATAAATTACTGGCATTAGGATTGAACCAGAGATTATCGTTGGTGATTATAATGTTCTGGTCAATGCTCTTTATTGTGATAAATCTTCTGCTATGTGATCATATGAACCCAACTTTGCTTATTGCTTGTGATGTGGTGGTTTGGTCATTTTTGAATTTCATCCTTTCTCGTTCAATTAGTAGAAGAGAAAAACGTTTGAATCAAAAATTATACGATTAAAAGAAATGATCAGGTTGAATCTTTTAAAACACAGATATGTCTCGTTCTTTATAGGAACACTTTTTTTTACTTTAATACTGTCAGGTTGCACCACTCCAAAGAATGTAACTTATTTTCAGGATGTTTCCGAAGAGGTTATAATCCCGGGAAACCAGAAAGAGATAAGAATTGAACCGAACGACAAACTTTCAATAGTTGTAAAAACTATGGATCCCGCTCTCACCTCAATGTTCAATCTTTTCGTTGCAAACGACAGGATTGAAGAGGGGGTGTCTTTAAAAACCGGTCTGGGGACCTTAAAAGGAAATTCAAATGCCGGAACAATAGGAATGTCAAAATATACCGTAAATCAAGAAGGCTATATAGATTTTCCGGTATTAGGTGAATTGAAAGTGGCCGGCATGACCCGTTCGGAACTTGCCGGTTTTATAAAGGGTGAAATAATGGGTAGAAATCTTGCTAAGGATCCCGTTGTCACCGTTGAATTCGTCAATTTAGGAGTTTCTATTATAGGAGAGGTTCTCACTCCTGGGCGCTATGACATTAATCAGGACCAGATCAATATTCTTGAGGCTATCTCGATGGCAGGTGACCTAACTATTAATGGTCAACGTGAAAATGTTGTGGTGCTGAGGGAAACCAATGGAGAACAAAGGACCTATAAAGTGGATCTTACAAATTTCAAGGAACTGACACAATCTCCTGTCTATTATTTGAAACAGGGTGACATTATTTACGTAGAACCCAATGATATGAAAAAACGGCAGGCTACTGTGAATGGAAACAATGTGTATTCTACAAGTTTCTGGATTTCTGTGGCGTCACTCCTTACTTCAGTAGTTACAACGATTACAATTTTTATAAGATAAATACTATATTTCCAACACTTAATTATGGATAATATCGATAATAAACCGAAAAGTCAGGGAGAGGAGATTTCTGACTTTTCATTGAAAGATTTTTTAGCTCTTTGTCTTCATAAATGGTGGTGGTTTGTTATTTGTTTAATATTCTCTGTTGGAATAGCAGTGTTTTATATCTACCGTCAGCAACCTCAATTTAACAGATACGAGCAGATATTAGTAACCGATCAGGATTCCAATGGGGGTGTAGGTGAAATTTCAAATGCCTTTTCTACCTTAGGACTCTTCTCTAAAAATACCAACGTTTATAATGAGCTGATAACAATAACATCTCCGGCAGTTCTTTATGCTGTCGCTGATTCTTTAAGCTTAGATATGAATTACTATCTTAAAGATGGTATAAGAGAAAAGACTCTTTATGGTTTTAATCAGCCTTTTATAATTAAAATGCTGAACGTAGGCCGACAGGAAGGTGCTTCGTTTAGATTGCATGTAAAGGCTGACGGAGGAATGGAAGCTTTTAAGTTCGTTACTTATATAAACGATAAGAAGGTTAAATTTAAAGATGAAATTAGTATTCCTAAAGGAGCACAGGAATTCGATTCTCCTATAGGAAAGATTTCTATAGTTAAAAATCCCGGCTTTACCGGAGGGATAAAAAATGATGATTATGAAATAAGAGTTCAAAAATTATCTATGCAAGGTACGGTTGAACTCTATGGCATGAAATTGAAAGGTGATCTCGCAGATCAAGATGCAGATGTAATAGAGCTTTCAATCGATGATGTTTCCGTTCAACGTGCTGTTGACATCCTGAACTATGTTTTATTGGTTTATAATCAAAATTATATAGACGATAAAAACAAGATGGCTATCGCAACATCTAAGTTCATTGATGAACGTTTGGATGTTATCCAATCCGAACTGGGTGATGTGGATAAAATTATTGCCGATTACAAAAAAAATATTGGCACTCCTGATGCATTAACATCTATTCAGACAGGGACAGATATGGTGTCAAAATTAAATAAGGAAATTATTGACGTCAGCAATCAGCTTGATCTGGCAAAATTTATGAAGGAATATTTGTTAAACCATGATAATATCAACTCTTTGCTGCCAGTTAATCTCGGATTGGATTCTCCACAAGTTTCAAGTCAGATTGAGGATTATAATGACTTGCTGCTCAATAGAAATATTGTTTTGAACAATTCTTCTGAAACAAACCCTCTTGTTGAAAATTACGATAGACAACTTGAAAGTCTCAGAAGAGCCATCAATTCTTCATTAACCACTCAGGTCAACAACCTGCAAGCTTCTTTAGACAATTTACAGAACGAGATGTCTAAGCTTGCCACTAACATGGCTAATGCTCCGGAGATGAATCTACCTCTTCTTACGGAGGAAAGACAGCAGATGGTGAAAGAAAACCTCTATCTTTTCCTTCTCCAGAAGAGAGAAGAAAATCAATTAACCCAAAAATTTTCTTCTGATAATGTAAGGGTTATAACTCCTCCCGTGGGATCGTTAACACCTATTTCTCCTCGAAAGGGATTAATAATAATAATTTCTATAATTTTAGGTTTAGGAATACCTTTAGTTTTAATCTATCTGATTGAAGCAATGGATAGCACAGTGCGGGAAAAGAAAGACCTGGATATGGTAGATCTTCCTTTTGCAGGTGAAATTCCTTTAGTTGGTAAAAGAAATAAAATCAAGGAGCTCAAAGAAAGAAGTGTCAAAAACAGAAATAAAAAAATTGAAAATGAAAAGCCTCCTCTTGCAGTGGTAGAAGAGGGCAAACGTGATGTTGTGAATGAAGCCTTCAGGGTGGTAAGAGGAAATATCGACTTTATGTCGGGTAAAAAAGATGTGGCTCGTGTGATCATGCTTACATCCTTTAATCCTGGAAGTGGAAAATCGTTTATCACATATAATCTTGGTTTAAGTTTTAGTATTAAAGGTAAACGTGTTCTTATAATTGATTGTGATCTTCGTCATGGATCATCGTCAATGTATGTCGGAATGCCTAAAACAGGACTTTCAAATTATTTATCCGATGAAACGGATAATTGGGAAAATTTAGTACACAATGTTTCGGGCATTAAAAACCTTTCTATATTGCCGATAGGAACCATACCTCCCAATCCTGCTGAATTGCTGGAAAATGGGAAATTGAAAGATATTATAGAAAAGGCTAAAACAGAATATGATATCATATTCCTTGATTGTCCTCCTGTTAATATAGTGGTTGACACTCAGATAGTTAGTGAATATGCTGATTTGACTATTTTCGTAGTAAGAGCCGGTCTTCTTGAGAAAAAGGCATTAAAAGAATTAAATGAGTTCTACGCACAGAAAAAATTCAAGAATATGTGTGTCGTTCTTAACGGTACTGAAGCTGTTCACAGCCGATATTACACATATGGTAATTATCAGATGCATTCAAGTAATTAATTGATTATTTTTAAATGTGGCCTTTCAAGAAAGTTAAGAGTTTGTCTGCCTCCGGAATATTCACAGGTTTTACAGATTGGCATTCTCATATTTTACCAGGGGTGGATGATGGAGTAAAAAGTCTGAACGAATCATTAGAAATCTTGCAGGAATATGAAAATCTGGGCTTTAAGAAAGTGTGGCTGACTCCTCATATTATGGAAGATTATCCTAATGAAACTGCTGAGTTGAAGAGGATTTTTGAAGAACTTAAATCAAATTGGAAAGGTGATCTTGAAATCTCTTTAGCGTCAGAAAATATGCTTGACACTCTTTTTGAAGAAAGATTAGAGAAGAATGAATTTCTACCTATAGGAGATGAAGGGAAGCATTTGCTGATTGAGACTTCCTATTATACTCCACCCTTCGGAATGGATGAGATGATCGATAAGGCACGAAAAAAAGGATACCATCTGATATTGGCTCATCCTGAAAGGTACCGCTACATGGAGGAGAAGGATTATAAGAAACTAAAAGATCAAAACCTTTTATTTCAAATGAACCTTCTTTCTCTTGTTGGAGCTTATGGTGAGGCAGCCAAGAAAAAAGCTGAATGGCTTATAGAAAACGATATGGTTGATTTAGTAGGCACTGACATTCATCAATTGGATAATGTGAAAAATGCAATTGAATTAAGTCCTAAGAAATTAGATTATATTAATAAAGTGGAGTCCATTGTTAGGAATTCAATATTAAACTGAATTAAAAGATCAATTTTCATTAAAAATCTTGATCCATTTTTCCATTATAGAATCAGGATAATTCTTCTTTGTTGTTTCAAAATTAATTTTACCCATCCTTTTTCTTTCTTCCCTATCTTCAATCAATCGGCCTATCATATTGGCCATGCCTTCAATATCTCCCTCTTTAATCAGAAATCCGTTTGTCCCGTTTTTAATCAGATCTTTAGGTCCGCATGGAAAATCAAATGAAATGACCGGAAGTCCTGTTTCCATGGCTTCAAGCATAACCATGGGCAATCCTTCGTAATGGGAAGACATCAGTAGGGCAGAACTTTTTAAATATTCAGAATGAATATTTTTTGTCGGGACATTTATATTGACAGAATCCTTGAGTCCTAATTGCTCAATCTGGTGATTTAATTCATCTTTAAGTTCACCATCGCCAAAAATATTTAATTTCCAATCCGGAAATTTATTATTTACTATTTTCCAGGCATTTATCAAGCGGTCAAACCCTTTTTGATATTGAAGCCTTCCCACGGCTATCATTAATTTATTTTCTAAAGGGGCAGCATGGAAGGTCCTTTCTTCAATAAAATTATTAATTACGTCTGCGTTGTCAATTTCTTTCCAGTTTAACCGATCTTCATTTGTCAGACAAATGAGTTTATCATATTTCTTTACTTCCTTCAGATCCTGTTTTGTCAAGATTCTGTCTACGATTTTCCATATTCCCGATCGGTTCCGTTTAAGTCTGAACCATCGGGTGAAGTGTGATTCAATTATTTTTTTTCTGACACGCTTCACTTTATTGACTATACTAACTTCGTAACCGTTAGTAGATATTATTATATCTGGCTTAAAAATATCTATATAGTTTTGTAGGA
>JAFLTN010000021.1:32157-32458 GCA_022510445.1 Muribaculaceae bacterium
TTTACATTTATTCTTCCGGTTTTGTAAAATTAGAAATTTTGAAAATGGATTTTTATCTTTAATATTTGTAAACAATATGTCCGAATCGTATCTTTTAACACCTTTAAGAGGAAAGAAATCGGGTCTTCCCGCTTGTTCTGTTGTAAAAATAGCAACATCATATCCATGACTTGCAAGCCAGTTAGCCTTATTGATAACTATTCTTTCTTTTCCACCGGAATTAAAAGTGCCATCCAGACAGTATAAAATTCTCATATTTTGAGTAAGACTGATTTAAATTAATCAAAGGGACAGGTCTTAT
>JAFLTN010000210.1 GCA_022510445.1 Muribaculaceae bacterium
GCGTAAAATATAAACCAACACTTAAAAAAGAGAGATTATTTTACTTATATTCTGTATTTTAACTATATTGTTAAATAATGTTAACGACAAAATTAACAAAAACATAACCGATTTAAATGCAAATTTTCACCTTTGTTTACAAAACTAATCAGACTATATGATATAAAGCGAAATTAGAAATGTAAATAATCAGAATTTTAAATCGTCAATTTGAATTTGCAAAATTTCAGAATGTAATCAATTTGCAATTGGCATTTGCAAATTGTGTGTAATTTGTTGTTTCTGCTTTTGTAAATTAGGAGAATTTGCGTATTATGGACAAGGAATTTCTTAATTTTTAATTCTCAAGGGCGTTAATATGTCCCTCATATACGCTATGCAATACGCTTTCAGAACGTTATGTGAAATCTTGGGTATAATCTAAAATATTCATTCGGAAGAAGACTGGGCTTTCAGCATAAAATATGGTATCCTCCCACCCTAAAGCGAAGGCAGCAGGAAATGGAAAGAATGCCGGGGGCTACTCAAGGAGAAGGAAGGCCGAAAGATCCAGAAGGGGTATACCGAGTTCCTTACCGATGTAATCCGGAGAACCGGGACGACGGAGAAGAACTTTTCCCTCGTTTGCGAGAATCGAAAATTTAGAAGCGTCCGATCGATTGGCAAGTTTTTTTAAAATCTCGGAAGCATCCAGAATTCTGCACATCCCAAAAGGTTTTGTGCGGTTTTGCGGTAATACTGCCGTTTCAAGATTTGAGACGTCTTCATATTCCGCATCCGGTGCATTATTGTGGATATAGAAAGGTTGCCAGAGTTGAGGGTCGTTTTCAAAATCATTTGACCGTTCGTTGACGTATGAGATTACTCTCAGATTTTTTTTAGGAAAACTTTTCTTGATAAAATCCCGAAGTTTTATGTCGACGAGTGCATTGTCTGAAATAATCTTTTTAACCCTTACAATCTCTTTTTCTTCAGAGGCAAAGGCTACACCACGTATCACCCCTTCTTCTTTGCAGATATAAAGGAGGCCCTTAGAAATAAGCAGCTCCTTTAAAACGATTATCCAATCTTGAGTCGAATGCCCGATAATATATGATACCTCCTCTCCGGTTTCATTACCGGGGATAGGTTTGAAATTCAGAAGAAAGTTTAGAATCTCTTTTACACGCTCAGAGGATGAGTGGATGGAATCTGTTAATTCTGAGATTTCAAGATTTACGACATCTGCATTTAATTTTTCAAAATACCGTTTTTTATCTTCCTCCTTATATATATGGGATTTCGTCAAATAGACGTTGAAGTTGTGGTCCGGCACATAATTTTCTTCCCGATAATAGAACGCCGGCATGTAGCCACGGTCTTCATAGTATCGGGCAAGGCCGTCGGAAGCCGGAATGAGAAACGTAAAGTCGAAGTCTTCCTTCATGGCTTGCCGATTGATTTGCTCCAGAAGGGAATTCATTAGTCCTTGATGTCGGCGTGAAGGTGACGTAGAAAGTCCGCAGAGATATAATCCCTTGAGAGATTGGCGGTTGTCCCCTATCGGTTTGAATTCGTACGGTACACTGAGAAGAGCGGAAACCACCACTCCCCCATCTTCAATGTATGCGACTCTTTCGGGTCTGAAGTAATTATCGAAAATCAAACGGATATAGGAGTCCGTGTCGCCGAAGGTCTCTTTCCAGAGCTTCTCCAACTGCAATTTCAGATTCTTTGTTTCCATATAATATAAACACAGTGAAGCAAAGAATGTTTAGAAAGGGCTTTATTCACTTGATACAGGTTAGATAACGCGGAAGGTAAAATTAAAAAATGCTTTTAGTTCCTGGAACAGCTTCACTTTATTCATTATTAATTATTAAATATCGGGAGAGTTGGTGGCAGAATTTTCGGGATGTCGGGAATTCCTAAGCACCGGAACGAGCAGAATCGCGCTGGAATAATTGCTAATCAATATTTTGCACAATAACCGGTGTATGTGATATTCAGGGAGGCGGCATCGAGCCGCCTCCCTGAATGGGTCGCTCGGAGATCGACCCACTCCGGCCCCGATATCAACCTGGATATTAGGGGGAACCATGAGGGACATGCGTAAATTAAGAGGCTGGGTCAAAGAATTTTGACCCAGCCTCTGGAAATAAGTTAAGTGGGGTG
>JAFLTN010000211.1 GCA_022510445.1 Muribaculaceae bacterium
ATATATATAATGACTTTAAATTATTCCTGATACAAACCTTTTAATAGATAAATTCTTACCAAAATCACGGTTTTTTATACCAATAATTCATATCGACTAAATTATTAGTTACGAAATGGTTAAATTTGTGATATGAAAAAATATATGATTGATTCAGTTGAGAAATATAACCGCCTTTATGAACTGAAAACCGTTCATCCATTGGTTTCGGTCATAGACCTTCACAAGGCAAAGAAATATGCCAACGATTACGAGTTCAAGTTTGAAATTTACGGTCTGTTCCTCAAAAGAGCCTCATACTGCACAATGAAATACGGACGGCAGTCCTATGACTTTCAGGAAGGCTCAGTAATCACGGTGGCACCGGGTCAGACAGTAAGTATTTCTGTTCAACCTGAAGAAATTTCTTTGGATGTTTTCGGTATAGTATTTCACCCCGATCTTATTTACGGAACCCCACTGGCAGATAAAATCCATGAATTCAGTTTCTTCAACTATTCAGAGACCGAATCTTTGCATCTTTCCTTAAAGGAAAGAGAAAAATTCATGTTTTATTACAATTCCATCAAGGAAGAAGTAAAGAACCCTGTTGACACCCACACAGCAACTTTAATTTCAATGAATATCCTGATGTTGCTGGAACACTTGGAAAGATTTTATGACCGTCAGTTCACAACACGTCATAAAGTCAATTCAGAAATAGTCCGGGATTTCGAGAAAGCTTTGAAGCAGTTTTATTCAGAAGAAAACTTACTGGAAGTGCCCAAAGTGAACTATTTTGTTGAAAAAGCCGGTCTATCCGTAGGTTATTTCAGTGACCTGGTAAAGAAAGAAACCGGGATGAACGCAAAAGACATGATTTCCTTCTACATGATTTCAGAAGCCAAACGCCGGCTCATACAATCCACAGATGATGTCAACACGATAGCGTATAAGTTGGGATTTGAATATCCTGCACATTTTTCACGTTCTTTCAAGAGAATCGTAGGGATGTCACCCACGGAATTCCGTTCCCAAATCAATTGAATATAAACTGATAACCATTTAAATAAACCTATAGCAATAACTTAAAACATTAAATAAAAATGAAAAAACTTATTTTTCTGGGTTTATTGATATTGTCATTAAAAGCCTCGGCCCAATCGGATGTATATTTTACGTCAGAAATTACCCCTGAATCTCTTGTGAATATATTCAAAGCATTGGGTGTAGAGCCCAAAGGTAACGTTGCTGTAAAAATATCTACAGGTGAATCAAGTAGAAGTAACCACTTAAGTCCCGAATTGATCAAAGATCTGGTCCAATCCGTTGACGGCACTTTGGTTGAATGCAACACTGCTTATTGGGGTAACCGCAACAATACGGCAGCTCATTTGAGAGCAATCGAGGAACGTGGGTACAATGCTATCGCTAATGTAGACATCATGGATTCTGAAGGAGAAATCACAATTCCGGTCACTGACACCAAATGGCTGGACCACGATATTGTTGGTTCACATATTTCTAACTATGATTTCATGATAAATCTTGCCCATTTCAAAGGTCACGCCATGGGAGGATTTGGAGGAGTATTGAAAAATGCCAGCATAGGTGTTGCTTCCTCCAGAGGTAAAAGTTATATACATAGTGCCGGCAATAAGACATCGGGTTCAGGACAATACCAAGATTCATTCCTTGAATCAATGGCAGCAGCTGCTCAGGCTGTGCATAACTATTTCAAACAGGAAGGGAAAGACATTGTATATATAAATGTAATGAACAACATATCGATTGATTGCGATTGTGACGGAAATCCTCATGCTCCCGAATTAAAGGATATGGGTATTTTAGCTTCTACAGATCCGGTTGCTTTGGACCGTGCATGTCTTGACTTAGTTTTCAATCACGAGTCAGTAGCAGGTGACACTGCAACACCTCTTATCAACAGGATAGAGAGTCTGCATGGCACACACACTGTTGAATACGCGGAAGAAATCGGATTAGGAACTCAGCAATATAATCTTATCAATCTTGATGAAAACGGAGAAGCGGGAATTGAGGGAATCAAGGATAACGATGCAAATAAGGTTTACAATGTTTACGACATAAAAGGCAATAAGGTTCTTGACAAGGGCAAAAGCCTTTACGGTCTTGAGAAAGGTGTT
>JAFLTN010000212.1 GCA_022510445.1 Muribaculaceae bacterium
ATGGTCTTCCATATATCTACCTTCATTCAGTTGAGCACGGAATAAAGACAGAAAAGAATTCAAAATTTCTTGAAATGATCCCAAAAACCGGGATTAGGTCAAATGAATTGGTAAGAAAGATCCAAGACCTCAAAGGTTATCGCTGTGTCAGGTCAGCCCGCAGGCCGATTGAGGATATGTTGAAAGCCGGTCAGATTGATGGCTCCATCCTTGGACTCTCAAAGGAGTGGGAAATAGGTCGGAAGGCTACAAGCCGTCTGTTGGAGGATTTTTCCAATCTTGGGATGATAAAGGTTGAATCCAATCCTCTCACTTCCATCATCACTATGATGTGCGTATATCAATGGATGGATAAAGGTATTAAAACTACTAATCCATTTTACAGCACAACTTTAAACAATTATCAAGGTGCGAGAATCCATTTATATAACGGACAACAGTTCGGTATGCTCCGCAAGAGTTCGCCGAGAAGGAAGGCAACTCATAAAGAAGAACGGGCTCAGAGCCAAAATGTAGATTCAGAATTACCGGTGGAAAATAAAGACGGTACCGGACTAACTCAAACGGCTGATCCCTCATCTGAGATTGAAGTGGAGAATATGCCAAGGCAGCTTCCATTTATACCAGAAATAAATAATGAATCAGAATATGGAGCAGCAGAAGATAAAGATTAACCTGGGGTTCCCATTTATAATCCTGATGTTCCCTAATTGGAATATCACTGAGAGGGCTTTAATTCCTGCTAAAATAAACAGGAAAGGCAATGATAATTATAGTAAGGTTTTTGAGGGTTTGGCAAGTTTATGTTTTCGTAAACGAAAACCTTGCCAAAACCCTGTTCCGACTCTGGAATCGACTTTCTTCTTTGATAAGTTCCATTGCCAAACCCCTCAAAAACCTTGTTCCCTTTTCTATATTACAAAAAGAAATATAAACCTTAATCCTAAACTTAACTAAAATGAAAAAAACAGAAAATAAAAACAAGAACAACTCCCGGTTCTCAAACAAGGGAGGTCGCCCGGCGGTTTCAAAAGGACTTGCAAGGACGGAAACAATGTCCACACGAATGACGGTTGCGGAAAAGATGATAACGGTCAATAAGGCAAAGACAGTCGGTAAAGCTCCTTCGGTTTATATGCGGGAAGCGAGTCTCTATGGAGAGGTTAAGCCTGCAAGAACCAAAGAAGACCGACAACAGATAAGAATGATTGAAGGAGGTATCAACAATCTTAACCAGCTCACCAGACTGGCTCACCTGGAAGGTGTGCGGGAGATTGTTCCTGAATTACTTGATCTCAAAGAAAAGTTAGTCTGCATCGCCAACCATATTATTGACAGCTATGATGTGCGACATTAAGAAAAGATCAGGATTCGGGAAGTTGGTTAACTATGCCAACAACCCAAAGAAAGCAATCCTTATTGATCTTAAGGATGTGAGAGACGATAACAATTCCACAATAGCGGCCAGTATGAAGGGACAGGCAGACGACAAGCCCGGAAGGAAATTGGAGAAGCCGGTGTATCATATTTCCCTCAACTTCTCTAAAGAAGACGCACCAAAACTTAGCAATGAACTGATGGTTGAAATTGCCGGCAAATTCATGGAGAAGATGGGAATAAGGAACACTCAATACATCGTCTGCCGTCATACCGATACCGAACATCCACACATGCATATAGTGGCTAACCGGGTTGATAACGATGGGAACACCATAAGCGACAGGAACGATATCCACAGAGGTATAAAAATATGTCGTGACATCACTAAAAAATATGGTTTTCACATGTCTGAAGGAAAGAAAAATGTGAAGCGGAACAGGCTGAACGGACGGGATAATGCCAAGTATTTTATCTATGATTCACTCAATAAATATATATCCAAAAATACGGCATGGAAGGGTCTGGAGAGAAGATTGGATGAGGATGGAATCGCCATGAAATTCCATTTTGAAGAGAAGGAAGGATTCGCATGAGCGAGACAGAGGCGCGGGAAGGCACCCTCGTCGGGCGTATCGAGGCGATCCTGTTCGTGGCCGGGGAACCGGTTCGCGTGGAGGATCTGGCCCGGGCGCTGCAGGTCACGGGGCCGGAACTGGACAAGGCCCTTGATGAACTCCGCGACGAGTACGACTTCAACCAGCGGG
>JAFLTN010000213.1 GCA_022510445.1 Muribaculaceae bacterium
TGACTTCTGACCCGTCAAGATCTATAGGGGTTGGTATACTGTAAGTGATAACACCTGACAAATTATCGTCTAATACCACTGCTCCGAGGAAACACAGGTAGGGAGTGGTGTTAGGATTTGACAGAGTCCCGCGGATATTTACGATTCCGGTAGCTGTATTTACCTTTTCCGGATAGACCGTATCAAGGAATTCAGGCTCCTCTATTATTTCTGTTTCGATGGTATAGTTGCCACCCTTTGCTGTCAGTATTGTGTTTCCTTGTGCAAATACCGGGAATTTTACCGCTACGGGCTCCTCACCGCCGCTTCCATACACAAGCCCAACTTCATAGCGGCCATCTTCAAGATAAGGGATATAAGCTCCGAATGACGCATAGCCATACAAAGGCATAATTGTTTCGGTGGAATATACAGCATAAAGGGGTTCTTCCTTAGGATTGTCTATATTTTTAAAAGTGAACCCTACATATGAATTAATTATCGAACCGGGGCCATAGTTGTAGAATGATGTGTCGATTAAAAGGAATGGTCCGTATTCATCTTCGTCAATACTATATTCGGGATAATTATGGGCATACATCTGGAATGACCAGGTAGAATCGCCTGTTTTGTCGGGACGTATGTCAATGATAATGTCCTGGAGATAGTCGAATCCACCGTCGGCGCCACCGATACCCTGATGGATCGGATCGAGAGCATCAAGCAGGAAATAACCGTCGCTTAAGCCGCCCCAGCCCCAGTTGAAATGGAAATAACCGTCGGCCGAATAACCGTCACAAACGAATGAATGACCTCCGATTCCGGCCTGTCCGTTATATATCACGGGTCCGCAGTTTTTTAGTGAATTATATATCATGTCTTCCCATTCCGACAATGTATAATAATCCCTCAACAGATATTTTAAAGATCTGTCATATTTGAAATAATTTCCTAAGGCAGGGGCTATATTTATTGAGGCAGCTCCTGAACCGTTAGGGGAATAATCCATTTCTACAGAATACCCTGCCGCCTGCATCAGTGTTGCCACAGCCTCACAGGCTTCCTCTGACGAGGAATCGTCATAAGAATCAAGCATATCTTCCCATTGGAAGATGGTGTGACCCAAATTCATTTTTAAATTTTTGCCTCCGGGACCTCTGTAACTTACAATCCCCTGGCCGGTTTCAGGCCAGTTGTGATATTTCATGACTTGAGCCATGGCCGTGGCGACGCAACCTGTCACGCAAGTCTGCTTGTTGACCACCGGACAATTATTGTTGTAAGGAGCAGTTTGGTTCCAGAGTGTGGAACAAAGCTCCGGTATCGGATCCCTCTCCGGACGTGAAATCTTGAATGAATTTGGTGTTTGCTGAAGTGATGAGGAATATTCCACCTGACGGCCTAATTCACCTATCCAGTAAGCGAATCCGGGAGCCATCTCTCCGTTTTCATCATAAATATTGGTATCGCCATATCCGAGAAGTGACGGACAATTGTCGTCGGCCGGAGCCAGGATAAACCCGCTGCCTTCGGTTTTCCCGAATATGTATAAGGCATCTTTGCCGTTATGTCGTTCGGTTTTTATAAGTTCATAATGAGACAGACCTTTTAAGGCGAACCGTCCGGAACCTTGTATGGCACGGGATAAGGCTTCTTCCGGGTTTATTGGAGCTGCAAACATTGAGAATGTTGTTCCGAAAATAAATGTGCTTAATAAATGTTTTTTCATGGTTTTTTCTTTTTATTTTGCCGGACGACTGTCGGTTAGGAAATCGGATCTACGGCAAAATCCGTTTCAAATATACTTAAAAACTGCGATATTATATTCTTACAAAATAAAAGGTTGAAAAAAATTTCATTTTTTTAAATTTTTTTCAACCATTGTTAGTTATAAAATGATTAGGTTTTCTTATAAAACGAGGGTGTGGCAAATCACTTTGACACACCCCCTCTTGACTTCGGGTGCGACTTTATGAAGACAGGACGCCGCACCCTTCTTTAACCACTTTGAGAATTTATTTTACTATTACTTTAGCCACTTTCTTACCGGCATTCACGATATAGATGCCCTTATCCACGCGGATGTTGGTCTCATCGCCTGCGGCTCTTGTCTGTGCCACTGT
>JAFLTN010000214.1 GCA_022510445.1 Muribaculaceae bacterium
GATGTTGACCACATCCACTTCAAGAGGTTCTTTGTCAGGCCTGTAAATCTTATATCCTTTACCATCTTCATTAGGTATGATAGTCCATTCTGGTTTGATATATTTCATTACTTCTATGAAAGCATTCATTCCATACTTTTGTAACACCTCATAGGGAGTCATTGAAATTTTATCCGTTTCAACACTC
Organism: Muribaculaceae bacterium; assembly: GCA_022510445.1. Classification (GTDB taxonomy): domain Bacteria; phylum Bacteroidota; class Bacteroidia; order Bacteroidales; family Muribaculaceae; genus Lepagella. The sequence continues at coordinate 188 of JAFLTN010000214.1, forward strand.
TTTTTAAGACCTTTGGTCTGCTCACTTGTTTTAAGTCCTGTGGACTGTGATTTTAGATTATTCATAATAATATTTTTTGGTGTTAATAAATATTTTTTCTTTTCATTGCAAAGATATCTGAATGAGTGTTCAGTAATTCTTGACAATTTTTTTGGGGTTAATTTTTTTTGTTTACCCTTGAAACAAAAGGGTGACATAAGAAATATAACAAATTTTTTCTCGTTTTTTTATTTGATGGAATTACAGGGGTTTTCTACCAAGTTTTATTTCTCATAACACTACCACAGAGCATATTCTTCGGCGGGTAGGTCATAACCTCTTTCATTTGAAATGGGGAAGTCTGCTTCCAATCTGATGTTTATCATCTTATGATACTTCTCACTCATTTCAATGCCGATATACTTTCTGTTCAAATCTCTGGCAGCCAACAAGGTTGTTCCACTCCCAGCAAACGGGTCTAAAACTACATCTCCCTCATTTGTCCAAGTTTGAATGTGTCTGAATGGCAGTTCATAAGGAAATACAGCAGAATGTTTCAGTTGCTCGCCATCCACCTCGAAAGACTTCTTATTCGGTGCAACGGCTATTTCCCATACATTATAATCTACCTGATGAGAGTTAACGATGTAATCCAAATCTCTTGTACCATATTCACCGCCACCATTACGCATGGTTGATTTATCGTGTCTGCTACCAGACTTACATTGTATCAGTGCTGGGTTGAAAGTCTTTGGCGTACCTTTTGAAAATATGTACATATACTCAAAGGATTGGGTGTATCTTGGAAGATGGTCAAATGATGGGCAGGGATTGGGTTTCATCCAAATCATTGTGTCATTGAGTTTAAGTCCTCGTTCCATAAAATAAAGTGCCTGTCTGAACGAAGTGCCAGTTTCACTTCCACCTTCTGTCTTGTCATTGACATTCCATACAATTACCCCGCCATCTTTAAGTACTCTAATCAACTCATCTGCAATATTCTGAAACACCTTGAAGTTCCAAGATGACTTTTCAGCAAGATATCTCCTCAAGTCATCATATGGGGGGCTTGTCATAACCAAATCAATTGAGTTGTCTTCAATCTTCTTTAATACCTCTTCCGAGCAACCGTTATAAACTTTGTTTGTAACCATAATTTTGAAATTGTTTAGTTTGTATATTGTTAATTGTTGATTTTCAGTTTCACACTGCAAAGAAAATGAATCGTGTGTTCACGAATTCTTGACAATTATTTTTTTCTCCATTTTTCATTTTTTTGTAGTGTATAGGTGTTGTTTCTGTTTCACACCGCAAAGAAAATGGATTAAGTGTTCACGAATTCCTGACAATTTTTTTTAATCAAAATTTTTTCAAAAAAATTTATAACGGGACAAATTACTACAAAAAGAAATTGGTAATTTACCGATTGCTGACAATTTATTTGTACCTTTGTATTATGAAGAAAGAAACTGATTGCAGGAGATTTACAGCGAGAATATTCACGTCAGAATATGTCGATGGTAATGGCGTGTTTGTGGGAAATCATCTCATAACCGCCGCACACGTTCTGGATGGTTCAAAGTCTTTTGAGGTATGGGTAGATGACAAATATTTCAGAATCGAAACTTCATCAGCCATATTTTTTCAAACACCTGAAACGAATGAGAGCGGGAACTTTCTGGACCTTGCAATCTACACGCTTGATGATATTGAAAGTCCCATTGGTTTCTATGAAGGAAATTTGAATGAAGCAGATATAATCTGTATGGCATGGAAACATTCAGTCGAGACAACCACAAATCAGGAGGTCTGGACACCATTTGAAACAGATGCGATGTATATCGGCCGAAACGGGAACTTTATCGAATGTATGATGTCAGACCCTGTAATTAAAGGTTATAGCGGTTGTCCATTGTTTTCAGATGGGAAACTTGT
>JAFLTN010000215.1 GCA_022510445.1 Muribaculaceae bacterium
AAGTAACTTACTTAGGTTTTTGTAACTTATTGGATATGAGAAAAGATTATCTTAAATTTGCGGTTACTGAAACAAAGTGGATTTCAAACCCAAAGTTAATAAATTAAACTCAAAAACAATGAACTACACATCATCATCTACAGCTCAAGGCGTGCTGAACGGAATAGCCGGTTCATCATTAGCAGCTTCATGTGGCAACAAAGTTGCTTCCTCTTGTGGAAACAAAGTAGCCTCATCATGCGGTAACAAGGTTGTTTCCTCTTGTGAGAATAAAGTAGCATCATCATGTGGTAACAAGGTGGCTTCCTCCTGTGGAAACAAAGTCACTTCATCCTGTGGTTCTAAATAATTAGGACCATTTCGTATCATCATGGACTACTTTGCATTTCAATTCCATATCACAGATAGTTGTGACCAACGGTGTGAACACTGCTATATCTTTTCGGAAGGACATGATGAATTGGTGGAGATGCCATATGACAAGGTAGTCTATGTAATTGACCAGGCGAGGGAGATGTGTCGGCAAACCGGCACTCTCCCCTACTTCTTTATAACAGGTGGTGATCCGATTTTACATTCAAGATTCTGGGATATTCTTGAATATCTCCATCAACATGAAATCCCCTTTACAATTTTAGGCAATCCTTTTCACATAACGGATGAAGTATGCCAACGTCTGAAATCCTTGGGTTGTGAGTCTTACCAACTATCCATTGACGGAATGGCAAAGACCCATGACATGATTCGTAAGCCGGGCTCCTTCAAGACTACCATAGAAAAAATCGAGGTGTTGAGAAGAAATGGTGTAGAGGCTGCTATAATGTCAACAGTTTCCGGTACTAATAAAGATGAAATCCCGGATATCATAGATACTGTTGTAGAAAATCAGGCTGACAGCTTTTCTTTTGCACGATATTGTCCTACATCTCAGGAGAAAAGCACACATCTTACTCCTTTGGAATATAGAGAATTGCTTGACAAGATATGGAAGAAATTTGAAGAACATAAAGACAAGGGAACCGCTTTCGGACTGAAAGACCATCTTTGGAAACTATATCTTTATGAAGAAGGACTATTGAATATCCCTGTAGAACCAGATGAAAATGTAATATATGACGGATGCCATTGCGGACAATCGCATATCACTATCCTTCCTACAGGAGATGTCATGGCATGCAGGAGATTTGAAAATAATCTCGGTAATATCTTTAAAGAAAACCTTATAGATATCTGGAGAGGAGATAAAATAAAAGAATACAAAGATCTCACCAAGTTTGAAAAATGCAAGGATTGCGAACTTTTGAGATTTTGCAGAGGATGTCCTGCTGTGGCCTACGGATATAACCGGGATTTCCACGCATCCGATCCTCAATGTTGGAAAGAAATAAAAAATTGAAGAATGAATAAGGTAATAGAAGACATACTATCAAGAAGAACCATACGCAATTATAAACCTGATCAGATAAAACAGGAGGAACTTGACGAAATTTTGGAAACCGGACTTTATGCTCCCACCGGCGGTGGTAGGCAATCACCCGTGATGCTGGTTTGTCAAAATCCTGAAATCAATGAAACCTTAGGAAAGATAAATCGTAAGGTTTTCGGTCATGCCAATTCAGATGGAATAAAATTCGTTTCAGAAACACAGAAAAGCATTGCCGATGATGACAATATAACGAGTGCATTTTATGGTGCACCAACGGTAATTACTTTATTTGCTCCTAAAGACTGGGATTATGGAATTCATGATTGCACATCAATGGCAATAACAATGACCTTGGCAGCCTGGTCTTTGGGTATCGGAAGCTGTTATGTCAGTCGTGCTGAAGAAACATTTGACACCGACTATGGCAAGAAAGTAATGGAAGAAGCCGGAATCTCTCAAGATTACGTTGCAAGGGTTCACCTATGTCTGGGTTATCCTAAAGATATTACCAATCATGCCAAGCCTCGGAAAGAAGGCAGGATCCATATTTTGAAATAACTGTTTTTAGAGAAATGATTTTCCAATAAATTATTATAAAAGTAGATTTCTTAGAGATGAAGATCTACTCAAATGGGT
>JAFLTN010000216.1 GCA_022510445.1 Muribaculaceae bacterium
AAGGCACACTCTATTGCCTCGGCGATATTGTCCACAACTCCGAAGAGCTTGAACGTCTTGCAAAAAAAGGACTTATTGTAATTACCCACGAAGAATTCAAGAGATTAAAAGGAGTTAAAGTATTGTTAAGAGCGCATGGGGAACCTCCTTCCACATATAGAATTGCTGAAGAGAACGGCATAGAAATCATCGACGCCACCTGCCCCGTAGTGCTGAAGCTGCAGAAAAGGATAAAAGACGGTTTTGAAAGGAACGGAACCGACACTCAGGTCGTTATTTACGGCAAAAACGGGCATGCAGAAGTAAACGGATTGGTCGGACAGACAGATGGTCAAGCAATAGTGGTAGAAAATCCCGACGATTTGAATAAAATTGACTTCACAAAGCCCATCTCGCTTTATTCCCAGACCACCAAATCCCCGGAGGGATTTAGGCAGGTCGTCGGACTTATCAATGAAAGATACAGGTTTAAACACGGTTTTAACTATTATGACACTATATGTCGTCAGGTGGCCGGAAGAGTGGAAGGACTCAGGAAATTCGCCGGCTCCTACGATGTAGTCCTATTTGTCAGTGGTTCGAAAAGCAGTAACGGGAAAGTTCTCTACGAAGAATGTCGAAAAGTAAATCCACGCACATTCCTTGTTTCGGATATCGGGAACATTGATGCTCAATGGTTTCGGGATGCCGACAGAATCGGCATTTGCGGAGCTACATCCACTCCACGATGGTTGATGGAAAAAATTTCCGCTCACGTACGTAATCTTACCGAACACCAGACGGGCAAAGCATAACGCTTCGTTCGTGATTCCATCCCTGGCTCGTGTTTCTCAACTTGAAAGTGACCAAACCCATAGCCTCTTTGAGAATTGAACCCAGATAGTTCATTATATCGGTTAAAGTGCTCGCGCCTACTATTCTGACGGAAGCCAACGTCTTTCCTCTTTGAATTACGGTAGCGAAAATAATGTCGGTCGGTAAAATCTTTTTCATAGTGTACAGTTTTAAATTGACACCACAAAGATAATACCGCGCATGGGCAACAACACCGCACGCCTACCCTAAATAAACTTAATCAATCCCAATTTTACAAGATGTTTCAAAATTAAGGCGTCTCAAAGATCACCTTATGAAACGCCTTATCTTTATTAGGGAAGGGGGATTAAAGTTTGGCTTGGGGAGAATATATCAGTCCCGGAGCAGCTTCTTTGCCATCAGGGGTGGTGAAAACGAAGGTAAACATCCATTTTACCAGTCTCGTTTCATGGCTGCTGAATTCGCCTACAGGTAATTTCAGGACTACTTGATTCCATCCTTTATGAAGTTCAACATGCATCGGTTCGCGAGCCGACATGTTTTCATTCCCCATCGGTATCTCGTTATCTCTTACTGTATGTGTGGCTGTCCATACCGGAGGGTTCAATGGCTGACCGTTAATCCATATTTTACTGTCCCTATAGTCCCATTTGCCTTGTGGTGGCGGGATATCAGATTCCGATCTGCTATAATTTTGTGTTTCAACTTGCAGCCCTACAGTCTGATCGACAGGTGAATAGACCTGGGTGTATGCGTAAGCAGTGTGATTAGGTTGTGGATTGGTATAGAAAGTCGGAACTGTATTGCCCCAAACATGACGTAGATATATGCCGGCTCCTATTGCTTCTTTTGTGTTGTAAACAGAGTCTTGATAAATATACGTTTCTTTTATCCCTTCGGTTTCGGGTGGAAAAACGGTTGTGAGATCTCCGTGATTCGGGAAAGCATCAGTGATTCTCCATTTTACATTTGTCTGTTTTACGTATGGGATGTTTAGGTCTTTTAATGTGGTTGCTTTGTGCTCCAGCAGTCTTCTTTCGAATTCTTTGAAGCGTTTGAAATCTTCTCTATCAACCGCTCCCATGTTTGTTCCGAGGCTATCGAAATATTCGGTTCCTCCTCCGTCCCATGATCGTTCAGCAACAGTTAAAAGTAGAGGATAAAGATTGTTTTGAGTTACATTCGATTTTTCATCATCTACAAG
>JAFLTN010000217.1 GCA_022510445.1 Muribaculaceae bacterium
AGCCGGGAGAGCGTTGCAACGGTTGATTTTGGATAGCCTGACGGGATAGGTCGGAATGGAGGCGAGCCAGTCAAGGTGCGGTAGCAGCTCGGCGAGCGTTAGCGGTGTCAGCTCGAAAAGGAGTTTACCCTTTTTGAGAAGATATGAACCGCTGTCCTGTCGGCCAATGACTTTGAGATTGCTCCACTGCAGTAGGCAGAGGACTTTGATTTCATACGAATTGAACTCGTCAGCTATAAGTTGAAAGACGTAGCGGAGTTGCTTGTCGGAAAGGTCGGACCACCGCTCCGGCACAATGAGGTTTATTGAGATTGTCTGCATGAAGTCGATTTTATGAGTTTGATTTCAATGCAAATGTATAATCAGACTCATGCTCAATAAAAGACAGCAACGGCTCTCCGATTTGGAGAGCCGTCGAATGACGATTTGTGAAAATTAATTCTTAAAAGGACCGAAGGCTGACTGTTCGGTGAATTCATATCCCGGTTTCTTCCCAAGTTTCCAATACAAGGGAGAGCGGAAACAGAACCAGAAAAAGAATGCGAAATAAAAGAATGCACACATATAATCATACCACATATAATCCGATGCGTGGAATACAACAAAGAAGAAATAGAATGAAATCGGTGCTAAACCAGTTGTTGCAGTTATCAAGCCGGAATTATACCAGGTCTTCAAAGCGACATTAAACAATATCAGGTGCATAAACAGTTCCGCAAAGTTGAACATGAAAACGGCAATCACCATAAATCGAATGTTATGGAGAAATACCGGCAGCAGATAAACGGCTGCAAGGAACACCCAGTTGCCGAACATACTTGAAAGATTGTTGCAATCCCATTTGGTCGGATCCATCTCCTTGGACTTCATCAGAACTTTGATTCCCATGTAAGGGAAACCTCCGGGAAAGCCGAATTCTTCAAAGAAGTGGAGGAATAGTATAGATACTGAAAGCAACAAAAGTCTCTGAACTTCAGTTAACGGTATCAATATTGCGCATACGGCGGCTATTCCTGAAAAGAAGACAGATATGTTGAACCAGTTGTTGATAAAATTTTTCATAGTTAAAATATTTATAATGGATTGTTTATTCTTATTACAAATATCCTGGTAAAAAGTTTATTTCTTTCATAAAGCTCAAGATTTTAACTGTAGGTTCTAAAATAAGTAATAAGGTTTTAAATGGGAAAGTGAGTAAATTATACATTTTTCTGAAAATATAAAATTTACAGTGTTTTTTACTATTTTAAGACTAAGGTTTATTAATTTTGTATCAGAGAAATAAAACTTAAAATCTAAGTATATGAAATATGTAAAACTTGGTAATTCAGGAGTAGATGTCTCACGCATCTGTCTCGGTATGCTAAGTTTCGGACAACCGGGTCCGGAATATGGCGTGTTCCCATGGGCAAAGGACTTTGTAGAGGCAAAACCGATCTTCAAGAAAGCAATCGACCTTGGTATCAACTTTTTCGATACAGCCAATGTGTATCAGATGGGAACTTCTGAAGAGGTTACCGGTAAACTCATCAAGGAATTCGGACTGAACCGTGATGAAATCGTGGTTGCAACAAAAGTTGGCAGAGAAATGCGACATGGGAGGCCCAATGGAAAAGGTCTTTCACGTAAAGAGATACTCAGTGAAATAGACAAGAGCCTGAAACGTCTTCAACTTGACTATGTAGACCTCTATCAGATTCACCGTCTTGATCCTGGAACGCCGTGGGAAGAAATAATGGAGGCACTGAATGATGTAGTAAAGAGCGGTAAGGCTCGTTATATAGGAGCATCGACTATGTTTGCCTGGCAGTTTCAGAAATTGCAGACAATAGCAAGGGAACATGGCTGGCCCCAGTTCATCACCATGCAGGCTCAATACAACCTTATGTATCGAGAGGAAGAAAGAGAGATGGTTCCATACTGCCAGTCAACCGGTGTAGGTATCATTCCTTGGAGTCCTCTTGCCGGTGGCAGATTAACACATCCTTGGGGAACTGTTACTGCGAGAAACCAGAAAG
>JAFLTN010000218.1 GCA_022510445.1 Muribaculaceae bacterium
TGCAATAATCGTTTTCGCTTGCGGCAATAAACTGTACATAATATTTCCCCTCTTCGTTGAAAGTGTAATCGAAATCGCGTGTGGGCGAAGTGGTAGTGATATCATTGAAGTCAGGGTCACGGGATACTTGCCATTCATAGAATATGGCAGCCTCGGTAGTGGCGGCATAGAAAGAGATGTCTGCCGGTGCACTTAGCGTACCTTCGTTTTTAATAATATTTGAGGGAATCTGCTCTTCCTTCTCTTCTTCACCCTCCTCATCATTGTCTTCATCGTCTTCTCCCACGGAGGGTTCGGAACCCGTACCGTCTTGAGGATTTATATAGCGGGTTTTGCAGGCTACGGCTGTGGGCTGTATCACGACGCTTTCCTTTTCCACCTGCGCCCCCCACGTTTTAAGGAATTTATCGCCTGTAATTGTAAAATAAGTGGAACAATAGACCGGAGGCGTAATATAAAGGAGTGAGGAAAGACTCTTCTCGGTGACGGTCTTGTCAACATTGACGAAGTCAAAAAGATCGGCAGAGTATTCCTGAGTGGTATAGCTCACTTTGATGTCGCGACTGAGCTCAAGACGATTCGCATTTATACCATAATAATATATAGGGGCTGCGGAGGCCACGATGTCAAGGACCGTAGCGTCGCATTGGCTGTCGGGCGAAGCCTTGATATCGGAGATAGAAAAAACATGGTCTGCATAGTTTACTATCCAGAAATAATAAATTATGATGCCGTCCTCCTCAATATAATAGCCTGAATCGCCTTTAGGATAATTGATAATGATTGACTGTGCGTCTTTGTCTACGTCAGAGACAACCTGCGCGTAAGCGGCTCCCGCGCTGTCGAAATTATACACGGCGAGAGAGCTACCGCTCTTTTTCCCTTTACATACGAGTTTTGTGCCTGAAATGTCGCGGACCACAAACAGTTTGTTGAGACCGGAATTAGATTCGGGCGTTTCCTCGATCACCTTGAAAGCGGAGCCATCAACAGAGACGTAAGAGTCGGCCCAAACGGAAGCCGGACACAGGAAGAGAATGAAGAGGAGAATGAAATTGATATAACGTGCAAAAGAAGGCGCGCTGCTGTGAAGGAGCGGTAACCTTAAAATTCTTTTATATGAAGTCATGTTTATCTTTTATGAAAACAAGAGAGAGTTTTTAGAAAAAACGAAATTTATCAATTTCTTATTGCATTTGCCGACGGGAGGAAGGTTTCGAAGGTGGAATCGTCGTAATAAACGGTAATTTGGATCACTTTACGAGGATTTTTCTTCAAATTATCTAATTGAGCACCCAACTCCTTAAGTTTTTTTGCGAGTTTACTATCCTCATTATTAGAGGATTTGATGCCATTTTTAGGTAAATTAAGGGCGTTTTCCTTTGAATTTTTTGCCTGCTCTGTGTCGTTGGTAAGGAAATTTTGATTTTGGCCGACAAATTTTTCGTCAGCGAGCGACAATTCCGGAAATATGGAACCGAAGGAATCGTCGGGAGAGGGGAATGCGACTTCCGGTTCAGATTCGACTCTGGAGTTTTCCATAGGTCCCTCGCCGAAAAGGAGCCAAACGATAGAGAGGTTGGGAAATTCCTTATGAATTTGACCGACCATCGTGTCGCTTATCTTCTTGTTTCTGCCGGTAATGAACTGCGACAGTGAAGGACGAGGTATGCCGCACTTATCGGCAAACTGCGAATAAGATATTTTCTGGCTCTCAATAAATAACTTGAGACGTTCAGCGACATTAGATTCGGACATAGGGCTGTTTACAATTATAATTTGCTTGAGTGCAAAATTAAATATTATTTTTTAAATTTCCAAAATAAAATTGCATTTTCTAAATTTATTTATGTAAATAGCCATATAAAATAGCGAGATAGAATTTAGAATTACAAACAAAAATTGTTGAATTAAATATTTAATATATAGGCGTATTAAACAATGTTTTAAGCAGTTAACTATTTAAACCGGGTATTTTATTAC
>JAFLTN010000219.1 GCA_022510445.1 Muribaculaceae bacterium
GTGTTGAGGGAGGCATTTCCATCATAGGAACCACGGGCATAGTATCTCCCTTTTCCCATGAAGCTTTCGTGGAGTCGATCCGTCGTGAAATATCGGTTGCAAAGTCGTCGGGTTCAAGACTAATCGTGCTTAATTCAGGAGCAAGAAGCGAGAAAGCAGTGCAATCATATTACCCGTCCCTCCCGTCCTATTGTTTCATCCATTATGGAAACGCCATCGACGAAACACTCGAAGCCGCAGAAAAAGCCGGAATTGAGGAAATAGCTATGGGCGTAATGATCGGTAAGGCTGTCAAACTGGCAGAAGGTCATTTAAACACTCATAGCCATAATGTGAGCATGAATAAGGATTTTCTGATGGAGATAGGTCGCCAAGCCGGTTTAGGAGCCTGTTTGATTGATAAAATAAGTGAAATCAACCTTGCCCGTCAACTATGGGAAATAATTCCTCAGGAAACCTATCCGGGGTTTTATGATTTGATCACGAATCTGTGTCACTCCCAAGCCCGTCGCATCTTCTCCGGAAAACTGACTATCCATCTCGTCCGCGATTGATTACAGTATACGACTTAAGATGGCTTCTAAATATGAAGAAACATTAATTTTCCACCCCGAGTTGTCAACAATCGATATTTTACTCATTTTGACAAAATAAATCTAAGTTACTTAGATAACACTGAAGAAAAAGTTGTAAGCTCTGTTAAGTTTTTGCATGTATAAACTTAACAAATTTGTATCTTTGCACCATGAAATCAACAGACGCAATTGAAAAAAGGATTAATGAGTTAGGAGCCGGAATAATTTTTAATTATTCCGACCTCCAGTTACCTCCCGAATCACAGACGGCAGCTGCAATGGCATTAAGCCGTATGGTCGCACAGAATAAAATTAAAAAAGTTGGTAAGGGGCGATTTTATCGTCCAGTTGTTTCATGTCTTGGTGAAATGTCACCAATCCTCGATGAACTTACCAAAGATCTTTTGTTCAAAAACGGGAAAAGGACTGGTTACATAACAGGGATACCGGCTTTTGCACAATTAGGACTGACAACTCAGGTATCCTCTAAAATACTGATTGGCAGCAAATCTTATCGGCGTCCACTTAAAAGGGGAAATTATGAAATATCATTTACAAAACAAGAAAATGAATTGAATGATGAAAGTATACCTCTTTTAAGAATTTTGGATTCATTAAAATACATCAGAGAAATTCCTGCATGCACGGTTGAAGATGCAATTTCAAAACTTGTGAAGATAATATCAAGATTAACTCCTGAGGATGTTAAAAAGCTAATAAAGTATTCTGAAACATATTCTGCATCGGTCAAGGCTCTTTTAGGAGCTATTTGTGAATTTAACAATCAAGATTTTGGAGATTTAAAATTGCGACTTAATCCCCTGACACAATACAAACTTGGTATTAGAAAAATCATATTACCAAACAAAAACAATTGGAATATAAAATGAAACTACATCACGATAAAGCCTTGTTTGCTGAAATAATTTCCAGAGCCAGCGAGCATCCTGTGAATGGCGGATTGGGGATTAAGCCTCAATTCATAGAAAAGGATTATTGGATAACCAATACCCTATATCATCTATCAAAAAGCCCTTACAAAGAAACCGGAATTTTTAAGGGAGGCACCAGTTTGGCTAAGGCCTATTCTATCGGTTACAGATTTTCGGAATACATTGATATGGCTGTAATGAGAAATGATGTGATTTCCGATGCAAAATTGAAGGAAACTATCAGAGGTATAGAGCAAGTTATGGCCACTGATATTACATTGTCGGGAGGTAATACTGATACCAGTGTAATTCCGGGCCAAATTTTATTAGAGATAAATTACTTCGCCAATCCGTTCCCATATCAACAGAAACCAATCAAAAGCTTTATTTACGATTTTCTTACCGCATATAGCCACAGGGACATTATTCAGGAATATGAGTTGGAACC
>JAFLTN010000022.1 GCA_022510445.1 Muribaculaceae bacterium
ATTGCCTGCTGTAACCAAACAGCCCGCAGAGGATGCCCAGCCCTTTTGTGGGCTTCTCCTCGCGTAACAGGCTTACTGTTTGGTGCCAGCTTTTTTTCTTATCGGGATGTTGAACATCTCCTCTGCCACATCAATCATCTTGTCGTAGGCATGAGAACGCAGTTTCTCCAACTCCAGTTCCTTTTCTTTTTTCTTTAGCTGCGCCTTAAGTTCCTTGATCTGTTCGTCTTTACTTTTCCTTGCCATCTCTTCTTCGGTCTCTTCCTGCAAAGATACCGATTTTATCTGGCTAAGATACTTGCCTATCCAGCACCATACTACCTGAGGGCTTGAAAGTTTGTACTGCTTCCGAACTTCTTCGACTGTTATTTTCCCTCCAAGAATCTCATTCACTATTTGAATCCTGTCGGTCTCTTCAAGCGTGGTCTTTACAATCTCAACCGGTATCCATGTCAACGCTCCTGTCTGCGGATCTCGTCGTTGGTCATAGACGGTTTCTACGGTCCTTTTCATGACTCTTCTGATTTAATCTCAAAAGTGTCAACTTTTTTCAGTTCAAGTCAATTCAAAAGATGAAACTTTGGTTACAATTATTAAAACAAATTCTCACCTTATTCGATTCCTATTTTAGGATTCGCAGTCAATACGAGCTTTTCTATCCTAACTAATGAGGTTAGGATTGGGGTAGGGAGATCTTTTTCTTCAGGGAAAGGAAGCACCAGATAATTGAAATCACTGCAAATAGTGACATCAGGGAGTAGGAGAGAGCCTCGGATTCAAATAATGAGGAGCAAAAACAAAGGATTCCGAGAACTGAGGCAACTCCGGCCGAAACGGCAGCCCCCGGCGAAAAGTTATATTTATACAGGCGGTTGTTAACGATGAAATAGACAATCAGCATGACCGACTGTTCCGCAACAAGCGAATACCCCAGACCTATCAGTCCGAAAAAATAAAAGAAAATGCAGCCGCTGATAAGATAAAGCAGATTCCCGGCAATCCCCTCGAGGATAAAGAAAACCCTCTTATTTCCTTTGGCAAGAGAGATATAGCCCATAGGATAAGACAGGGCCTTGACAAGAACTCCTAACCCGAACCATCGCATTAAAGGTATGATCTCAAAGAATTCGGAAGAAAGGAGAACACGAATCACCAGCGGAGCGGAAAGAATGAGCAGGCACATTGCCGGGGCGATGAGGAATGAAACAATTTCTGTCTGTCGGTTTACAATCTTTCTCATTTCTGCATTGTCTGCACATGTCTTCGAAAGACGCGGGAAATAGTCCATCGCCATCGCCGCGAAAACGAGGCCTGCATATTGATTGGTCACTGAATTTGCAGCCTGATAAAGACCGACTTCATCCACCGAACCGAAATATCTTAGGAAGAGATTGATCATATAGATCATAAGGCTCCCTATGAGATCGCTTGCCATGAGTACAATCCCGAGCATCATCAGTTTTTTAGCAATCGGCAGGCTTTCCCGCCAACTTAAACCGGATTTCTCTTTTACCCGGCATTTTCTTAATGAAACCGAATAAAATATATACATCGCCAGGGCGACAGCCACAATTGCCGGAACAATGCCTTTATCACCGAAGATATAATATAAAGGTACCCCTATGCATAATCCTGTCAGTCCCCCGATCACAGAAGCCTTGGATATTCTTTTCACCTGATGAAGCCCTTGCAACAGGGCCAGCTTGCCGTTTCCCGCAATGCCGAAAGCCACGGCCGCTCCCAGTAGGATGAATTGCCATGAATAATCGGATGATCCGAAAGTGAGCCTGCTTAAAGGTATGCATAGGGCAATGCAAATTATCGCGCCCATGAGCGAGGTTATCCTGACGAGACGTTTGACAGTAGAAATAACCTCGGCCCGCTTCTCTTCATCATCGTGGGTAGCCGCTGTTTCCCTGACAATTGACTGGCTGAGACCCAGTGAAGACAGTCTTTGGATAGTGGCGGAAGAACTTGTGAAAAGTGAAGCGATACCCATTCCTTCAGGCCCGAGGATAATGGCCACAAATTTTCCTCTGACAAGATTTATCAGGATATTGAAGATCTGAACCCCTCCAAAGATGGTGGTGCCTTTAAGGATATTGCGGTATGAATTCCCTGAGTCTTCCCTTTTCATTTATTTATGTTTTATCAGGGAGATCAAGGTCATGGCTTGCTCTTCCAATTTATATGGAAGTCGCCAGATCAGCCTGTAAGGGAATGATATTAAATCTTTTACAGGTGATATATCGGTTGAAAGTCTTTCACTTTCGATAGCCCGGATGAGAGAATTTTTCTCATTCCGTGGAAGACCGGAATTTTTTAGCAACAAAACTGACGACAAAAGGAAGAGTGTTTTTTGCAGTAGAGCCCTGTTATATTCCTCAGAGTTTTTCCCGAATTCAGCTTCACACAGCTTAATGAGAGAGCGGTTGGTTGAAATTCCGCTCCTTATTAATCTTGCCGGATCACCGGTGACAGAATTCCGGTTCAGGCGATAAAAATATTTTGAATCAATGAACCTTACCCTTTGCGACAATATCAATAAATGTCTCGACAGAAGTTCATCGGCATGTATCGAGTCTGATTCCGATTTCTGAATCCGCAAGTAAGCTTCCTTATAAATTTCCCTTCTCACTCCGAACCCGGCCATAGGTATGGTCCAGCCGTTTAAAGTGAATTTCACCAGCTCTTTTCCCCGATATAATTTCGATGAGTCAAATTCCTTTTTTGGCAGAATATAAAAAGATTCATCAACAGAGTCGGAAAAACGCCACATTTCAGGAATAACAAGATCAGCCTTTTCATTCATAATGGCCTCAAAGATTCTGGCAAGAAGAGTGGAATCTATGAGATCGTCGGCATCTACAATCACAATATATTGCCCGCTTGCAACATCTGAAGCCTTTTTACGGGGTATAAATGGATTCCCTGAATTCTTATCGGAAAGTAAAATTTTTATTCTTTCATCATGTCGGAAAGAGTCGAGAATTTCAGGGGTGGAATCCGTTGAGGCGTCATCTGCAATAATCAGCTCCCAATCGGTAAAAGACTGCGAAAGAATGGCTGAAATTGTTCCACGAATAAAATCAGCTACATTATAGGCGGGAATAATTATCGAGAAAAAAGGGGAGCCCATATAAGGTTAACGAAAGGAAAATTAAATAATTTTGCAATATGAAGTCTTTGGTGAGTGTAGTAGTGCCGGTTCGTAACCGTGAAGACCAGATCACACGATGTCTTGACAGCGTGGCGGCACAGACTTACCGCCCGCTGGAGCTAATAGTGGTGGATAATGATTCGGATGATGATACCTTTGATACGGCAAACAACTGGAAGGATAGCATAAAGGATCCGGAATTAGACGTCAAGGTTGTTTCAGAAACAGTAAGAGGGGCTTGTGCGGCCAGACAGAAAGGACTGGACAATGTATCGGGAGAATATGTGATATTCTTTGATTCCGACGATGTGATGCGGCCCGCGTTGATTGAGACTGCAACCTCAGTGGTAAGTAAAAGTCCTGAAGCCGACGTGGTTTGCTGGCCATGTTCCATCCGACAGCTCGATGGTTCAATAAAGATACCTCCGTTTATGCCTGAAAATCCCGTCGAAGGCCATCTGATTCACACTTTATTCCGCCCTCAAGGGACTCTCCTGAAGACAAATTATATTAAAAGTATCGGAGGCTGGGGCAAACCGATATCCGTATGGAATGATTTTGAACTCGGACTTAGAATAATATTAGGGAGAGGTAAGATAACCGGAATCAATAAGGTGCTTGCCGATATATATGCCCAGCCGGATTCAATAACAGGGAAAAATTTCTCCTCAAAGCAAGGTCTTTGGGAAAAGACCATAGAGGAGATGCGTCATGAAAATTCCATTTCCGATTATCCTCTAAAAAAGGAGATAGATGATATCCTGACTTACCGAGAAATAATCCTGGCTTCTCATTATGCTCACGAAAGAAACTTCCAGGGAGCGGGAGAACTTTCAGAAAAGGCTATGAAAAGAGCAAAAAATAAACTGCAAAAATTACTTTTGCAGTTCACATATCTCTACACGCGCCTCGGAGGGCGAGGGGCGTGGCGATTGATCCGTAAGCTATTTCTTTCTTCTTCTCACTGATTTCTCGGCACTTGTGTTGGGGCTTGAACCGGAATTGCTGACTTTCGGTTTCTTGGCTGCCGGTTTTTTAGCTTTTTTGGTAGATGAGGTTTTCTTTGCTCTTGAAGAAACAGACTTTGCCTCAGCGGCAGGCTCAGCGGCAGACACTGCACCTTCAGAACCGGCAGATCCTAAAGATCTTTCGGGTAATTCGTCGCCTGTGGCTATGGTTTCGCCATTGTCAGAATTCTTTTTCATCAATTCTTCCTGTTCCTTCATTGCGAGATATTCCTCGCGTGTGGGAACCCAAAGATTTTTACCGAAATTCCTGAGATGGTTGTCAATGCTGTCCTGAGCTCTTTTCATATCGTCTTCGTCAGGATACATCTGAGCCATCGAGAGATTCCTAAGGTTTCTTGTTTTATAAATTTCGCCGTCATACATTCCGAGATTGAAATAATCGTCGAGCGAATATTGCGGCAAATTATTGTCGTCATTTATAAAGATATATTGCTGTGCAAGATATGGACGAAGGGCGTCGAACTTTACCCAGAACATAGGATATCTTGCCTCTCCACCGAAATCGCCCGATCTGTTCAGTACAGGACAGATAGCCTCCACACGGGTCTTCATGGCATTGCTGCGCCGGTCAAATTCCCATTTCTCCAGTATGTAATAATTCATCACCTGGCCGGATGGCACATCAGCTTCCTCAATGAAATACTTTGGATTCCTTTCCGTGGAGCCTCTTGCCTGCTGAGCATAAATCCCGAAACGGTCGAGCATATCCCCCACATTCACTTTATACTGATCAGTGAAAATTTCCCTGCCGTCGAGGTATTCATATGCCGGAATCTGTCCGTCGACCACCAGACGCATGATAATTCTGAAAAGATTTTCTTGTCCGTCTACAATATCTTCAGGATAATATAAGGCTGTGTTGGCAGGTTTTTCGAGATCAAGACGACGATAGATCTGCTTCATATAGGAAAGATCGGCATCGTGCGGTTCTTTCGTTTCGAAAAATCCCTGCATACGGTCGGTTACCTCAGCACCGGTTTTTTCCTCTTTCTTTTCCCTTTCAGTGCGTTTTCGCACGCCTCCGGCATTTTCCACCTGTGCCCATGCTGCAAGGCCAATCAGGATCATTCCGGTTGCAAGGAGTGTCTTGAGTCTATTCATATATGATATTGAATTTTTCAATTATGATGTAAAGATCAGTTTAGAGAAACTTCCATTGGAGAGATGTCACGCGTAATCCCGTCGGGTCCTTTGGCCTTGACATTGGAGATAAAGAAACTCTTGCCCGGTTTCAGTCTTTTGAACTGTTCCTTCTGGCGCGCGGAGAACCGGTCGCCGTCAGACACCTCGGGAATCGCATTTCCCATTGAATCGAAGAAAACGGTTGAGAAAGAAACCACGGAATATGTCACGTTCAGAAGATCGTCATCGATAGCGGCTCCGAGAGATTCTGCGGCCATAAGGTCGGCTTTAGAGATCTTTTTGGGGCTTCCTCTATAATGTACAGGATTTCCCTGGGCATCCTTTATCGGTATGTAGGGTGAAGGATCGGGGAGTTTTCTCACTCGGAACGTCATTGAGCCCACCGTCTGCTGACGACCGTCCATAGTTGCTGTGACGGATATCACCGCTTCGGTGCCCACCTGAGCGGGTCTGGCAGTCCATGAATCACCGTTTCTTGTCAGGGTTCCGTTTGTCATTGTGGCTTGAATCGCATTCATGGCGAATCCCGGCACAGAAATGCTTATCGGGTTGTCGATACCTGCATAAAGCACATTCATTAAGGTGGGGGAGATAGTTGCCATCGGTTCCATAACTGTATAGGAGGAACTGAAAGGCCTTCTTTCCATGCTTCCGTCACCTCGGGCCACTTCAATAAAACCCGAATAATCATGGCTTCCTACCGAAGTTGCAGGAATTTCAAGCAAACCAAGGTCATTTTCGAGCCTGGTGCCGTTCACAAAGATTGTAGGACGCTGGGTCGTGTCGATTGCAGCAAGAACGATATTGGCAGTGTATTTCCCGCCCCTCATCACCATATTTGAGACCGGTATGACGTAAGGATTAAGTTCGTTGACCCTGACGTCGCCTATATCCACGTTAGTAATGATAGTAGCCAAAGCCTCGCTTTCGGCCTGGCGGATGTCGTTCTGAAGTTTTGAGAGCAGGGTAATTGCGGCCACGGCCGGCATATTGTCGAAAGCCTTCTCTTCCCAGGTTGTCCCTCCGATTTCACCTTTGCGCGTAGTCATATCTGTTGAAAGCATATCTGCCACAGTTGCCCTTTTCACTGAATCAGTTATCATCTCGGAGACAACTGTGCGGTAAGCTTCGATATTCTCCCGGAGTTTCTTCCCGTTGTTGGTGGAAGGATTAAGCATTGTGACGGATGCGGCTTCCAGATCGTCGAGATTTATAAGGTGATCGGGATTGCCGTTTTTGCCGTCGGCCTGGCGAGCGATAGCAAGTTTCAGAGAATCGATTGTATTGAGCAGGGTTGAAGACTCCTTTGCGAGCCTGTCGCCAAGTTCAAGCCATGGACCCACTTTCGCCGGATTCTTTGCGTAAAGATCCTTCAGATAATGATACTGTATATCATTCTTGGCAGCCATGTTCTGATTTGTGCGGTGCAGGCCGTCGTGCACCTGGTTGAAACCGTTTAGCACATCGCTCGAAACATTAAGGGCCAGCATGGCGGTAAGGACGATATACATCAGGTTAATCATCCTCTGTCGGGGCGACATTCTCGTGACATTATTACCGGCTGCCATCTTTTAATTCTCAGTTTCTAAAGTTTCCTTTGTAAAGGGGTTTGCCGTGGCGTTGATACCGCCCATGGCAGGGTTGTGCATATTTATGGTCATTGCCGTTATCATCTTTTCATAAACGGCATTGATCTGTTTCATATATCTTGCCATCCTTTCGGTTTCTTCACAATATCTTGAAGACTCGTGGGCTGATTTCTCATACATGTCTCTGATATCCTTCATGCTTCGGTTGACCCTGTCGATGGTCTCCAGCTGACCCGACACATGCTTGAGCTGAATCTCATAAATTGTGTTCAGTCCGCTGATATTGCGGTTAAGATCCACCATCTGTTCGGCATATCCTGTGGCACTTTGAGAAATTATGCCTGAGTTTTCGCTAATGGCCTTGAACGACTGCATAAGAACCGTGCTCACTTCATTGAGGGCTCTGGTGGTTTCCTGAAGCTGCATCATCTGTTCGGTGATTCCCTGAATCCCGTCGAGATATTTCTGAGTGGCTTCCACCATTGTTTCATGTATACCTGCAGGTCCCCCCTGGGCAGCTCCAGAAACATTTATATCCAGATGACCTGTCGCCCCATCACCGGCACCGCCGTTGATGACGATTCCTCCGCCACCTCCGGCACCGAATTCGGGACGGTCTTCCGGATTTTTGGAGTCAAGCACCGGGAAGACATCCTCCCAGTTATATTCTTTAGGGGGACGGTCGAAAGCTGTCAGGATAAACATCGCGATCTCGGTTCCCATACCCACACAAAGCAGAACATTTCCGCCCGGAAGGTGAAGAATCTTGAACAATGCTCCCCAGATTACGATGGCCGCACCTACTGAATAAGCGAAATTAAAGAAGCGCTGGCCCTTTTCGCCATGTAGAAAACGCTCTATGCTGTTGGCATACTTTCTTAACTTGACCATATTATTTCTTCTTCTTTTGAGTGCCTTTTGCAAATCCTATCTGAGTTCTCACATTTCTGAAACCAATGTAAGATCTCTGTTCGTTCTGATATTCCCAGGTGCGGAGATCGCTTCTGAGATTGTGAGAAACATCTTTCCAGGAACCGCCTCTCACAATTTTTCTTTTCATCTTGTAAGGATCCTCCTTGGCTGCGTCATAGCGGTATTCCGGATTAAGATCCGAAGTCAGGCGATTGATACTTTCGGTGTAAGCCGTCGAAGTCCATTCCGAGACGTTGCCGGCCATGTCATAGAGCCCGAAATCGTTAGGCGAATATGTACCCACCGGCGAGGTTATCACATGTCCGTCTCTCACATAATCGCCGTCCATAGGCTTGAAGTTTGCGTAGAAACATCCCCTTTCGTCATAAGGGAGGGTCTCTTCCCAGGGATATGGAGTTTCGGAATTACCTGCTCTTGCAGCATATTCCCATTCCGCTTCTGTCGGCAGACGGTAAGGCTCGATATAAATTCCTTCGCGTCCGAGAGATCTTTTCAGGAAGTCAGTCCTCCAGTTGGAGAACGCATTAGCCTGTTCCCAGCTCACTCCCACCACGGGGTAGTTGTTATAGCCTGCATGCGAGAAATACATTCTTGTGTAAGGCTCGTTGTAAGCGTTGTCGAAATCATTGATCCAGCAGGTGGTGTCGGGATAGATATTGACGATATAAGTGTTGACGAAATCAAAGTCGCCTGTCAGAGGACGTGTGATGGTTTCGCGTATAATCTCTCCCTCATCGTTGAAATAAGCGGTGTCTTTGGAGATCATCGGTAGAGAAGTCGGCATCGGAAGATCGGTATTATATTCCCGGGTTGTTGGATCAAGTCTGTTCTTACGTTTTGCAGCCTCGGTGTGATTATAGATTTCATACCGATAGTTCAGCTGTGTCGGGTCAAGCTCACGATGTCCGGTGATAGGATTGGTGCGATAGACGCTTTCGATGGCTCTCGCTTCATCCTCGTTGGGGTTTCTCCAGGGTATAGCCTTGTTCCAGTTGAGATAAGGCGTGATAGGGTTCCCCTCTTTGTCTTCCTCAATCTTGAAAGCCTCATTGCCTCCGTAGGCCGGATCTGCCAGACGTTCACGGATAATTGAATCGCGCACCCAAAATACGAACTGCTTGTATTTTGAATTTGTAATTTCAGTTTCATCCATCCAGAAAGCATCCACAGAGATACCTCGGGGATCTCCTTTTATTCCCCAGATGCTGTCGTCTTGAGAGGGTCCCATTGCTATTGAACCCCTGTCGATCAGAACCATACCGTAAGGTGTCGGTTCAGCCCATGCAGAACCTCCCACTCCGGTCACTTCACCGCCGGCGGCAGAGCTCCTTGAAGCAAAACAGGAAGTCAGGCCCACCAACGTGCCGGCCACAACTATGGCCAGTAATGTCCTTATGGAATATAAGCCGTTGATTTTAATTTTCTTTTGACTCATGTATATGCGGTCTTTATTGGTATCGTTACATTATTCTGATGGAACGTTGTGAATGGGTGTTTTTCCCCGAGAGGTCAAGCTTGAGCTGATAGCCGGCCACTATTTCGTGGCTCCCTGCAGACACTTTCCCCAATGATGAAGTGGGATAGTCGAAAGCGTAACCGAGAAAGAAGTTCTTGAACTCTGCTCCGATCATTACGCAGACTGCATCGTTCCATCTGTATCCAAGTCCGAAAGAAAGGAAATGGTTATAGGTAGCCCTCATTGTAAGTTCTGCCGAAAAGTCTGAAAAATCGGTTCCTAAAAACAAGGAGGGTTGCAAAGTAAATAACGTATTGTGCAGGTCAATATTGCAACCGGCATCAAAATAGATAGATGTCGGGAGTTTGGTTTCATATTCCTGGGTGTCGGTTGCTTCCGTTCCCTCCTTCTTAAGTCTCACCACCGGATTGGTGAGGTGCATGCCGGAAATCCCGAGATGAAAAAGCTTGTTGGAGTAAAAAGCTCCGAGAGAAACATCGAAAGCGTTTCCGGTGAGATCCTGAGTTGGAATCGAGGGATCGCTGGGCTGATGAAAGTCATCCCCTCCGGGCACATATGTCTCTGACCCTTTGAATTTTGAGTTGTAATAAGCGAGCTGTAGTCCCACACTCAGCCGTCCTTTCAGTATGTTGAATTTATAACTTCCCTGGGCGCTTGCCAGAAGGTTTGAAAAAAGCCCTATCGATTCCTGAGAAAGGGTCACTCCGGCTCCGATCCGCTTGTTGAAGACCTTGAAAGGGCTGTCGCCGGTCGCAACAAAATTTTTAGGAGCGTTTGTAATGCCAAGCCATTGGAGCCTGGCTCCTCCTCTGATCCTGATAAAGTCTGTTTCGCCGGTGGCTGCCGGATTATAGAGAGTTGGGAGAGCCCAATGCTGGGTAAACATAAGGTCGGCCTGAGCGCTGCTCCTCAGATGAGATATCGCGAGGAGGAGAACTGTGGCAAGCACTGTCATGATATGTCGGCCCGGTCTTGGC
Organism: Muribaculaceae bacterium; assembly: GCA_022510445.1. Taxonomy (GTDB): domain Bacteria; phylum Bacteroidota; class Bacteroidia; order Bacteroidales; family Muribaculaceae; genus Lepagella. The sequence goes on from JAFLTN010000022.1 coordinate 10,308, forward strand.
ATACTATTCAAAATAGAAAGTGAGAACCACCATATTTGATTTCACTTTGCTCAGTGATCTGGTAATCTTATAAGTTTCTTCGTCGTCTTCTAAATCGGGGCGGTTATGTTTCAGAACATCAGTGAGTCCGAAACAGAACTTGATTTCCGGAATAAGCTTGAAAAAAGGAAGATAGAAGTCAGTGCCTAAGCCCACTGTGAGATATGCGTCGGCCGTGTTGAACACCAGATAGTCGGAGCGTTTCTTGCTGACATCGAATGTCGCCATCACTCCGGCGGTGACGTAAGGTCTGACATTATTAAACCTGTCGCCTGAAATTTTAAGGTCAAGGGGCGCCACTACATAAGCGCTCTTTACATCCTGACGCATGATGGTTTCACTTTGAAAATCTTTCATCACCACTCCCTTGCTTCCGAAATACATTCCCGGTGAAAACCTCAGATTAAGATATTTATGCAGCCTGAGGTCTCCCATCACGCTCAGACAGAATCCCGGGGAAAACGAAGGGATCTCCATGCTCCATCTTTCACCTTCGTTGGCAATGAAACCGTTGTGGGTGAAACTTAGATCCTGGACATGCATTCCCACCGAGAATCCGAGGTGCCAGGGTTTCAGGTCGGCATAGGGCCGGTTTAGAAGCTTGTCTCCCGGTTTGGCCTCGGCCATTGAGAAACATAACAGAGCCAGCCCTGTCAGAATAAAAGGCCTCAGCACTGATTTTGTTATGTTTGGAAAGGAAGAAAAGCGTTTCATCTACATAATAACGATGTGGCACTTTGCATTATTGCCACAATAATTATACGCCCGCGCGTGTTATGAAGATATAACATGATTATATGAACTGGGAAAAACTAATAAGCGACAGGCGTCTCGGACTTGAGGAATTGCATGATTCCGGCACTCAGACAAGGAGTGATTTTCAGCGTGACTACGACCGTCTGATCTTCTCTTCGCCATTCAGGAGACTGCAGAATAAGACACAGGTGTTTCCCCTTCCGGGAAGCGTTTTCGTGCATAACCGGCTCACCCATAGTCTTGAAGTGTCAACAGTGGGACGTTCCATGGCCAGGGAGGTCCTGAGACGTCTGGCTCCTCGGAATGAAGGCACACCCGTCTGGAAATCGCTCGAAAATTTACCCGATATTGTTGCCACCTCATGTCTTTGCCACGACCTTGGTAATCCGCCTTTCGGTCATTCCGGAGAAAAAACCATCTCAACCTGGTTTAGCGAAGGTAACGGTGTGGCTCTGAAATCGCGGCTCACTCCGCGGCAATGGTCAGATTTTGTGAATTTTGAAGGGAATGCCAATTCATTCCGCCTGCTCACCCATCAGTTTGTAGGCCGCAGAGAAGGGGGATTCGCCATGACCTACAGCACGCTGGCCACTATCGTGAAATATCCATGGACCTCGCTGCATTGCGGGAGCAACGGTAAATTCGGATTTTTTGAAAGCGAGGAGGAAGACTACAGGAAGATTGCCACCCGGCTTGAGATTCCCGAGATAGCTCCCGGAGTATTTGCCCGCCACCCGCTTGTGTATCTCATGGAGGCAGCCGACGACATCTGTTATCAGATAATGGATATAGAAGACTCTCATCGGCTCGGCATACTTTCCTTCGAGGAGGCGTCGGCCCTTCTTCTTGCTTTTTTTGATCCGGAAAGAGAAGCGAAAATGAAACGCGGAATGGGATATCTTGAAGATCCCAACGAAAAGATCGGCTATTTGCGTTCTGCCGTTATCGGATTGATGGTGGAAAGTTGTGCCGATGTTTTTGTCGACAATCTGGAGAGCCTGATGGCAGGGGACTCTCTTCAGCCTCTTGTGGCCCTGATGTCCCCCCGTCTTCGTGAGGCCTATTCCGACTGTTCTGCTCTCGCTTATGAGAAAATCTATTGCGCTCCCGACGTTGTCGATGTGGATCTTGCGGGCAACAGCATTCTCAATTTCCTTCTTGATGTGCTGATGGATGCAGCCTTGAATCCCGACAAGAACTATTCTAAGCTTCTGCTGCTGAAAATGCCGCAGCAATATGATTTCCGTTCGGATAATCTTTACAATAGAATCCAGGCTGTCATAGACCACATATCGGGCATGACCGATGTCTATGCTCTTGACCTTTTCAGAAAACTTAACGGTCATTCCCTCCCTGCTGTATAAAGGCCTTAAAAGAATCTCTGATGAAAAATAAAAATCTTAGACATATAGTTTCAGTTATCCTGGCGGTGATATTTTCATGTGGAATTTCACAGGCCTACAAGCCGACGGATCTTGTTAACCCGAATATAACCGACAGGAGCCGTTATGTGGCAGACCCTGCAGGTTTAATGAGCATCCCGGCACTTCAGGAAGCCGACAGGATCTTATGGGAACTCCGTCAGAAAACAAGTGCGGAGGTAGTGGTGGTCATCGTCCCTGACACAGGAGACCTCACCGTAGAGGATTTCGCCACTCAGCTTTTTTCGGAATGGGGAATCGGAAAAAAAGATAAGGATAACGGTGTTCTTGTTTTGATTGTGCCTGAACAGAGAACGGCAAGAATTGCAACCGGTTACGGTGTCGAGGGTATTATTCCCGACATATCTGCCAAAAAGATCATCAACCGTTCCATTGTTCCATATATGAAGAACAATGACCTTGACGGAGCAGTGAAAGCTGTTTCAGCCGATATCGCCAGCGTGCTCTCATCGCCGGAGGCTGCGGAGGAATTAAAAAGCAGCAGTAAAGAAAGCTGGATGGAGATGCCGGAGTCTGACATTACTGTGGAGGATATCATAAACTTCGCCCTTATCATGGCCTTCCTGGTCTTCCTCTTCACCCTTTGTCTTTATATCTACGATTCCCGGAGACTTAAAAAACATGACCGCTATCTTCAGGCAAGGGAATGGCATGACAAACGGAGCACTTATCTCTACCTTTCCCTGCTTTCGCTCGGGCTTGGGTTCATCACTTATTTCTTTGTAAACAGAAAATATAAGACTGCAAGAAACAAACCGCTCGACTGCCCTTCCTGCCGCGGCAAAATGAGGAAGCTTAACGAGGAGGAAGACAATGCGCTTCTCAGCCCTTCCCAGGATTTTGAAGAGAAGCTCAATACGGTTGACTACGATGTTTGGGTTTGTCCCGACTGCGGCACGGTTGAACGTTATCCTTTCCGGGTTCGGCAGTCAGAGTATGAGGAGTGTCCTTACTGTCACACTGTGGCCATGCACCTTGTAAGGGATCATACAGTGGTGCCCCCCACTTCCCATAGAGAGGGAACGGGTGAAAAGATATACGAATGTGAATACTGTCACAAACGAACCAACCGAAGATACCGGATACCTAAAAAGGAAGATGTGGCCGGTGCATTGGCAGCAGGAGCACTTCTTGGCTCAAGCGGTCGTGGCGGCGGTTTCGGGGGGGGATTCGGAGGAGGATTCGGCGGCGGTTCCACAGGAGGTGGCGGTGCTTCCGGAAGCTGGTGACTTTCCTCTTATCGGATAGAGGTTACAGTATGTAGGGGATTCAATCCTTAAATTAAAAGGTCAGCTTACGCAATCTTAGTTTCGACTGCTGGTAGGGAAACTGTATGGTCAGTGTGGTCCCTTCACCTCGTTGGGCCTTTATCTCATGACTCAGTATTTCCTTCCCGGCGTCATACCATTTCACGTTATAGATTCCCGGGAAAGGAGTGGGGGAGAGCACGGCCTTAATATCTCCGGGTTGCCAGTTTTTCCTGTTGACTGATGCTCCTTCGATATAAATGAAGAAATAATTGTCCCCCTCCCTGACACATGCAAGTTGGTAGTCTCCGCCCATTTTCAGCAATGATTCCTCGAGTTCACGGTCGAAAACGGTCCAGTAACCCTCAAAAGGGTCATCCGTATCGTTAAAATACTCCGGGAGGCGGTCAATTTCGAATGAAGTCATCTCATCGGGCATCACAGGGCGGCACGAAAGATTTATGTCTCTCACTTCAAGGCAACACCCCTTGCCGGCCAAGAATCCTACGGCTGTTATTTCATCTGCCGGCAACGGCAGGGAGAAAATCTCCTTTATGCCGTGATTCCCTTCCAAAAGGGTCATTTCTCCATCGGCAATTCCAAGGGTCCAATGGTTGAAACCGTCAAAGGGATTGGTGCCTTCGATGATATTGAAAGATTTGTTTATGTTCTTGCCGGTTATCCTTACAACAGTAGCCGGCAAGGATTCGATTCCGGCCGGTATCTCCTCGTTGGTGACGGTGAACAGGAGTGTGTCCGACCTCAATACGATGAGAAAACCCCAGAAAGGATTATGAATTTTTCTCCTTTCCCCGTCTCCTGTTTCATAGGAATAGCTTATCGCCGGTTTGCCGGTCCGGTTTTTTGCCTTGAAGGAGAATGAAATGTCGTTTGCTGCCAAAGGAAGGCTATAGATGTCTTCAACAGCCTTCCCGGAATTGTTTTCAATGAGCAGACACTCTTTCTGAGCATGCCTGAACGGTGAATAGCCGCGTGAAAGATTCCAGTGGCGCGTCGTCTCGCCCCTCATTCCCGGAGCCGGAAAAACAAGGATTAAAAAAAATAGTGTTTTGATCAAGCGGTTCATCATCACGCCGCCAGATTTGAGACACCTGTCACAATACCCACAATTGCAAACAGGAGAATAATCACTGCAATGATGCGGTTTATCAGCCACATCGACCTGACATTGAAATGAGCCCTCAGCTTATTCACAGAGAAGGTGACAAATTCCCACCAAAGGAAAGCTCCGGCGAAAATGGCGGCGTAGCCGGCTATGTAATACCAGAAACTTATTTCCGGAATCGCAAAATTGAACCGGGCGAAAAGTCCGATTATCAGAAAAAGGATCAGAGGGTTGGAAAAAGTGAAAAGAAACCCTCCGAGAATGTTTTTATGAGGTGATATATGTCTGGCCTCTTCAGTGGGAGTCTTTAACGAGGAGGCCGGATTTTTCCTGAACAGATAGATGGCAAAAGCTATAAGGACGGCACTTCCGGCCAACTGGATTATATTCTGGTTCCTTTCGAGAAATTCTTCAATGAAAGAGAGCCCGAATCCGGTGAGAATACAATAAATGAGGTCGGAGATGGCAGCTCCCACCCCGGTGTAAAGACCGGTCTTTCTCCCTTTGAATAAGGTTCTTTGAATGCAAAGTATGCCCACCGGACCCATTGGGGCAGAGATCAGGATTCCGATCGCCAACCCTCTCCAGACGGTGTAAAACAACGCTTCAAAGAATCCCATTGATCAGTTTTCAGTTTGTGATATAGAAGCCTCCGTTTCCACTCGCTATGCAGGAATATCTTTTCAGGCCATATTTGTAATTTCCTGTGGCCGCGATTCCGCTCACAGGCGCTCCGGCTCCCAGCGTGACATCATATGTCGATTCACAGACGGGACATACCGCGTAATAAGTTTCCGGATCGACCTGCACTCTGACGTCATACTTACGTTCCACCGGACAGGCCAGATCATAGGCCAGCGGCATGCTTGAAACGGCGGAGAATGGATCCAGACCCTCGATGAGCAAGACACCTCCGAACCCTGTGGCGCTGGTGGTGGTGTAAGGGAAACCGGCCGGAATTCGTGTGCCGTTGCCGGTCAGGATGAAATTTCTGTTGGAACCGTAGCCTGACACTCCATAGATGTTCCACATCCCGACATCTGCAATCGATATGTTGACAGGCATATTGGGAATGCGGTCGTCATCCACAGTCTGACAACCTTGACAAATAAATGTAAGGCAAAAGAAAAGAAAAGCTACTGCTACCGAGGGTTTCATGAGAAGGAAATGGCTCCCAGCATATCGCCGAACTGGCTTGCCATTTTCTGTATCTGTCCGCCGATCATGGGTTTGAGCATTGCCGGGATATCCATGTCAATGTCAACATTTGCTTTTGAAGATGTGTCGCTTTCAGGCTTTATATGCATGGATAGAGACAAAGCTATGGGCAAACCTTCTCCGGCAAGCTTTATAAGACTCGGAGCCACTCTTTCAACCACTCTCAGCGTGAGAGATCCCATCGGCCCCCCGGGGATTACGATGGTGTCGTTTGTTATTTCGAGATTCTCAAACATAGCCCGTTTGTCTTCCGGCACCCTGTCGGCCGGCACTTTGTCGAGAAGGTCTCTAAGATTCTGTAGATTTGAGAGCTTATTGAATACTGTTTCGGCAGATCCGTTCATCCGGACTTCGCCACTGCTATATTTTGCCATCTTTTCAGTCTTTGGTTTGGGTTAAAAAAAGGAAGCCCAAGTGTTTTAGCATTATTGGGCAAATGGGTCTTATTCGGCCACCCTCGGCATCCAGGCAGCCGGATCTTCACGCCATTCGCGGAGTGTCTCGGCTTCTTCAGTGCTGATATAGTTTGTTTGTTCGGCCACTTCAATCATTGTGGAGTAGTCGCACAGTGATATCAGGTTTATGTTGGCTTCGTGGAAACGTTTCACAGCCACGGGGAACTTGTAGTTGAAGAGACAGGTCATCCCGACAACCTCGGTGCCATAGTTCTGCAGAAGCTCCACGCATTTCAGGGAGCTGCCTCCCGTTGAAACAAGGTCTTCTATCACCACAACTTTTGTGCCCGGCCTCAGATTTCCCTCTATGCAGTTTTCCAGGCCATGGTCTTTAGGTATTACCCTGACGTAGACATATGGGAGCCCCAGAGTGTCGGCAATGATTGCACCGATTGAGATGGCTCCTGTAGCCACCCCTGCAATGGCTTCAACTTCAGGGAAATTTTCCAGTATTGCGCGGCAAAATTCCACCTTTACAAAATTTCTTACATCGGGATACGAAAGGATTCTCCTGTTATCATTATAGATTGGTGAATTCCAGCCGGAAGCCCATACAAAAGGATTATGCGGCTGGAGCTTAATTGCGCTTATCTGAAGCAGCTTCTCAGCCAAAAGTTTTTCAGTCTTCTTCATAAACTATTGTTGCTTAGATGATTAAGAATAAGAAAGATAAATCTGTTCGCAACTACATGTTGTTAGACGTTATGCAAAGTTACAGTTTCGAGACAAATTAAACAAATAAAAAAATGGAGAAGGAGGGCGCAGGAGTCTCTCCTTGTTCTTAAAATTTGGCGAGAAGGTTTGTTAATTGTTGGAAATTAATTAACTTTGACAGCAGAAAGCGATAACAACAATCCAAAATTCTATAAGACAATGAACATTCAAAAGTATTTTGCTGAAGGAATCGGAACCATGTTCCTCGTTCTTTTGGCTTGCGGCAGCGCCGTATTGGCCGGTCCCAGCATCGGCGTTCTTGGCATAGGCCTTTGCTTCGGTCTTGTGCTCCTTTGTCTCTGTTATGCCATCGGCAACATATCCGGTTGCCATGTCAATCCGGCCGTTTCCTTCGCTATGTTTATCAGCGGAAGAATGGAGCTCAAAGATTTCGTATGGTATGTAATCGCCCAGCTTATCGGTGCCACAGTCGGTGCCTGGTTCCTCTGGCTTTTGGTTGAATTCAGCTCAGACGGCTTCCCCTATAACTTTGGCGGAATCACTTATCTGATCAACGACACAATCGGAGTGGCAGCTCCGGCAGATGCCGTGGCAGGCGGAATGGCTACACTTCCCGACGGAACAAGAGCCGCTGTGACAGAAGTGCAGTATGCAGCAAATGTTCTTCAACCGGGAGCAACCGTATGGATGGCTCTTATCTCGGAAATCGTGCTGACTTTCCTTTTTGTTTTCGTGGTGCTCGGTTCAACCGATTCCAAGAAAGGTTACGGTAAGTTTGCAGGTCTCGCAATAGGTCTTGCCCTCGGTCTTGTAAACATAGTGGGAATTCCTGTTGACAACTGTTCAGTTAACCCGGCCCGCAGCTTCGGTCCCGCCATCTTCAATCCCAACACCCTCACATGGTGTAATTTCTGGATTATGGTGGTTGGTCCTTGTGTCGGTGCCATGCTCGCGGCTTATTGCTGGAGAATCTGCAACTTCGGCAAACAGAGCGCAGAACTCGACTCCGACCAGTTCGACGTATAATCAGCGAAGTTTAAGACTGCATTGACAAACCCGGGAGATCACCTCCCCTGTAAAAATAACTGGAGGCTCTAAAGGGGCCTCCATTCTTATGAAAAAAGAGCAGACACAAACACAATCGAGTCATGAACGTCTTCAGGAACTCGGGAACGCAGTGATCTGGCGTCTCCTCCTGAAATACAGTCTTCCGGCAGTGGTCGGCACTGTGGTGATGGCTATCTATAACATTATCGACTCGATAGTGATTGGTCATGCCATAGCCGATCCGAATGTGGTGAGCGGTATAGCCGTGACTTTCCCGGTTATGAATCTCGGCACAGCCCTTGGCATGCTGATCGGAGCCGGAGCAGCCACAAGGGTCAGTATCGTGATGGGTCAGGAAGACCGTCGCCAGGCTGAGGTTATTCTCGGTAATTCCGTACAGTTGACCATTATAATCGGGATCACTTACATCACACTTTTCGCCATCTTTATCACTCCGATACTGAAGATGTTCGGGGCCTCTCCTAATTCATTGCCCTATGCCCGGGAATTCATGCTATGGATTCTGCCGGGGATGGTTCTGATGAACCTGACATTCTCCTACAACAATATCATGCGGGCCACGGGATATCCCGGCAAGGCCATGTACACCAACCTGATCGGTGCCGGACTTAACGCCATCCTTGCTCCCATTTTCCTTTTCGGATTCAAATGGGGCATAAAGGGGGCTGCCATTGCCACAGACCTCTCGATGCTTGTCACTTCATTCTTCGTGATGTCTCATTTCTTCCGATGCGACACCACGCTCCATTTCGTAAAGGGAACTTTCCGTTTCAACTGGAAGGTGATCAAGGCGATTCTTTATATCGGCATGGCCCCTTTCCTGATCAATGTGGCAGGTTCGGCAATCAATGCGATAGTCAACAATTCTCTGCTTCATTACGGGGGCGACAATGCCATAGCGTCGGTAGTCGTTTTCAACCGTTTCGTCACAATCTTTGTTATGGTTGTGATAGGCATCTGCCAGGGAATGCAGCCGATATTGGGCTATAACTACGGATCACGCCGGTTCGACCGTCTTTTCTCCACCCTCAGGCTGGCCATCTTCAGCGGACTGACGGTCACCACCATCGGTAGTATACTCGGGGCCTTCAATCCCCGGCTTATAGCTTCCATGTTCATGCAGGATGCCGAACAGATAGAATGTGCCATGAATTGTCTTCGGATCACCACAATCGGTTTCTGGATGGTAGGTTTCCAGATTGTCGGCACAAACTTCTTCCAGTCGCTCGGGATGGCCGGGAAAGCTGTCTTCCTGTCGCTCACCCGACAGATCATATTCATGATTCCCATGCTCTTCATCCTTCCGCCGCTTTTCGGTCTCGACGGAGTCTGGGGATGTTATCCGGTATGCGACACCGCTGCCACGATCGTCACTGCCAGCATGCTTGCCTGGCAAATTAAGAAAATTAAGAAATCTGCTTTAGCCTGATGAAAATAGACTTTACCCCTCTCTTTCGCCCTCATTTCGTAAAAATTGCGAAACGCACTGCCGAATGGCCGCGCAATATCGAAAAGATTCAGAGAAATATCCTGGCAAAACATCTTAAGAAAGGAGCCATCACCGAATATGGCAAAAAATATGGATTCGGCTCCATCCTGGATGCACAGGATATCTATGAGGCTTTTTCCCGTAAAGTTCCCGACATCCATTATGAAGATATCCGCCGTCTCGTCATGAGGATGATAAAAGGTGAGAGAGATGTGTTATGGCCCGGTGTTTGCAGGGACTATGCTCAATCGTCGGGCACATCGGGAGGTAAGTCGAAATATATTCCCATCACGGGAGATTCCCTTCAGGGAAATCACTACCGGGGAGGGGAGGATGCCGTGGCCCATTACCTTAAGAATTACCCCGACAGCCGGATATTTTCCGGTAAAGGCTTCATTTTGGGAGGGTCGTTTGCAAATACGTTGGGAATTCTGGATAAGAATGTTCATGTAGGCGACCTCAGCGCTACGCTAATTCGTAAAATCACACCGCTTGCAGAGTTTGTAAGGGTGCCCGACAGGAAAACGGCGTTACTTTCCGACTGGGAGGAGAAGTTGCCGGCTCTTGTAAAGAAGGCTTCTGAAGAAAATATCACCAATATTTCCGGTGTGCCGTCATGGTTCCTTACGGTATTGCGGCGTGTCATGAAAGAAAATGGGGCAGAATCCATTAAGGAAGTATGGCCTGATCTTGAGGTGTTCTTTCACGGTGGAATATCATTCGAGCCTTACCGGGAGGAATACCGGCAGATTACGCGTGGACTTGACATGAAATTTGTGGAAACCTACAACGCATCAGAAGGCTTCTTTGCCGTGCAGGATGATCCCTCGGATAAGTCGATGCTTCTGATAATCGACAGGGATGTATTCTATGAATTTATACCGGTCGATGATGAAGAGGGAGGAATTATCCCGATCTGGGAGCTCCGGCCTGATAAGGTCTATGAGCTGGTGATTACCTCAAGCAACGGTTTGTGGCGATATCATCTGGGCGACACGGTAAGGGTTACATCCGTGAATCCCGTGAAGATAAGGATAGCGGGACGCACAGGTGCCTTTATAAATGCTTTCGGGGAGGAGCTTATGGAAGATAATGCCGAGAGGGGAATTGCAGCTGCCTGCGACCGTTGCGGAGCCCAGATTCTGAATTATACAGCCGCTCCTGTTTATGCCCGGAATGGAAAGAAAGGATGCCACCAATGGCTTATTGAATGGGAGAAACAACCGGAAGATATAGCGGAATTTGCCATGTTGCTCGACGAGGAGCTGCGTAAGCTTAACTCCGATTATGATGCGAAGCGCACTGGAGATATTTTCCTGGATCCCCCGATGGTTACAAGTGCCGGACCCGGATTGTTCGACCGGTGGCTCCGGGAGGCCGGAACGCATAAATTGGGAGGACAGCGAAAAGTGCCGCGCCTTTCCAACAGCCGTGACATTATCGAGAAAATGCTGGCCTTATAATCGGGGAACGGGCCATTAATCCTGTTGAGCCCTTAGATGAGGGTCTCGATCTCTTCGCTGATACTTATCGTTGAATTCAATTCCTCGCGAAGTTTCTTGCGGGGGTAAAGGCCGGCTATGAAGAATAAGGCGCCGGCCGGCAGGAACCATTTCAGTATTTCAGCTATTTTTTTCCGTTTTGGAGGGAAATAGAGTAGATTGTTCTTGAGGCGCGGATAGGATGAAAGTTTGTCAAGAAGTTCCAGGCTTGTGGTGTCCGTGAGATATTCGATCAGTGAATCGAGATAATCGCCTGTTTCGTCAACCCTGCTTCCGAGTCCCCTCAAATTCCAGAAACTGAAATAGCGGTTATTATTGGCCATTTGCTGAAGGATATCCTTGCAATCGGTTATCAGCAGGTTAAGCCGTCGCATGGCTTCCGGCTTTGAAATTTCATTGATGATCACCTCTTTCTTGCCGATGCTGCGAGGCTCCTTGATGCCGAAGAGCTTGCGGAAGAATTCCTTATAACTGTCGGGATTGAATACTGCGGAATCGTTCATTGCCTTGTAGGTGACATAAATACCTAAAGGAGCGAGCACAAAGGTCGACAGCCAGATACCGATCCAGACTTCCCAGCGACCGTCTCTCGCCATCTTGTAGCCTGAATTGTCTATTATGTAGTAGAAAAGGAAAAGGAGCACTGAAATGACGAGAGGTGTGCCTAATCCTCCTTTACGGATTATTGCACCCAGAGGAGCCCCTATAAAGAAGAAAATAAGACAGGCCACCGACAGCGTGTATTTCTTTAGCAGTTCAATCTCGTGACGCCTGATGGTAAGTTTGTCGTCGGCCACCATGAACGATTTGAACTGAAACTCGTTCACTTTGCGCTTCGACACCGAAAGTGCATTCTCGAAGAGCTGGTTTCTCTGGGAAGGAATCACTGAGAGGATGAGGGAATCGATGCTGACAGGTTCATAGACCTTGACGGAGTCGGAGTCTGCGACAGTTTCCGCCGGGGCACCTTTTTTATCGTTTTTTTCAGCGGCAAGGTTTTTTGCTGCCTCTTCAGCATTTTTCGTGCCCGAAAGATAGATTTCTGTGCCAAGCCTTTCTGTGATAAGGGGAAAGGCGTGATGCCTCAGATCCCGGGCATAGACCAGGCCGGTTGAGTCAAGCCGGTTATTGACGGAGTCGATGGTGTGCTGAAGTTCCTTCACATTTTTCCCGACGTATTGGTTTCTCACTCCCCCTTCGTCAAGACGGTTGAAGTTTGCGTCGAAAGGAATCAATACCTCCTTTTCCTCGAAAGATTCCCTGCGGAAGGGCACATTTTTGTCGAGAGTCTTCTGTTCACGGAGATTTTCGAACTGTTCCCCGGTGAAAAGATGCAGGTAAAGATATTTCATGTCGGGAGTGAAAGCCATTCTTCCCGAATCGGCCATGAGGATCGTTGCATTGTCGCCGCCGTGGGTCACATCGTAGATCATCATGTCGTAAAGCATTCCTGTCTCGCGGTTCTTATGATCAACGAGCAGGTTGTATCCGGGTATCTGGTCGTAAAAGACCCCTTCCGGTATCTCAACCTCCGGAGATTTCTGGCGCATCGAGAACAGGAGGGTCCACATTTTTACCTGAGCCGGAGGGAGCACGTAGTTCTGAAAGAAAAAGGCCCCTACGGAAATGAGTGCGATCACCACAATCAGGGGCCGCATGGTGTGAAGCAGGGAGATTCCGGAAGCTTTCATTGCCGTAAGCTCGAATTTCTCTCCGAAATTTCCATAGGTCATCAGGCTTGCCAGAAGGATTGCGAGTGGCAATGCCATTGGCACCATTGAGATGGCTGCATAGAAGAAAAGTTCGCCGATAAGGGTGAACGGGAGCCCTTTACCCACTAAATCGTCGATATGTTTCCAGAGGAACTGCATAAGCACAATGAAGAGCACGATGAAGAAAGTCATCGCGAAGAGTGGCAGGAAACTCTTGAGAATGAATCCGTAAAGCCGCTTAATAATCCTCATGTGATGTAATGGTTCTTCGAGAAAGGGAGTAAGTTTGAGATTGTAAAATTACAAAACTTTCCCCTAATAATAAAGTAAGGCCCTGGAATAGCCGGAACGACCTGTCAATTGTTAACCTAAGAGAAGCTCTTCAGGCTATTTTATTTGGCTTGTCACATTTTTACCCCACGAATAAATGTGGTGTTACTACATTTTTACCCCATGAATAAATGTAGTGTTGATACACTTTTACCCCACGAATAAATGTAAAATCCCTGAAATTATATTATATTTGCAATAACTTTTGAGTCTTAAACATAGAAAACTATGAAACGTGATATATATAGTAAACTTCTGGAATGGAAAGAATCAAATGACCGTAAACCATTGATGCTTTATGGTGCAAGGCAGGTGGGAAAAACCTATATTCTTAAAGAATTAGGGAGAAATGAATTTGACAATATGGTCTGCATCAATTGCTATAAAAACCCAATTGTGGAGAAGATTTTTTCACAGGATGTAGACATCACCAGAATTTTGAGAGAACTTTCGGCATATTCCGGAGAAAATATACAACCTTCATCTACCTTTCTTTTCTTTGATGAGGTGCAGGAGATTCCGGAGGTTGTGGCTTCATTGAAATATTTCTACGAAGAGCGTCCGGAATTACATGTGGCTGTCGCAGGGTCATTGCTCGGGGTCATGGAAATGAAGGGTATTTCATTTCCGGTAGGTAAAGTTGATATAATGCATCTATATCCTATGGTATTTACCGAATTCCTTGAGGCGGTCGGGGAAACAGGCAAACTTGATCTTCTCAGAGACGCTGCCATGAGAACATCCGTAAACAGTCTGCTGCCTTCCTTTGTTGAATTACTCCGGCAATATTATTATGTAGGGGGGATGCCGGAGGCTGTTAAAAAATATATAGAAACGGGAGATCAGGAGAAAGTCAGGAAAATACAATTGGATATCATCGAAGAGTATGAGGCTGACATTGCCAAACATGCCGGCCGGGATGCCTTGAAGGCAAGGAAAGTAATGCAGTCAATTCCGGGTCAGTTGGCTAAAGAGAATAAGAAATATATATTCGGAGCCTTGAAAAAGGGAGCAAGGGCCTCAGAATATGAAAATGCTATTCAATGGCTCATAGATGCAGGAATAATATATAAAGTCTGCAGGACAGCAAAAGCCGAGCTCCCTTTAAAATTTTATCTTGAAGATGATACGTTTAAATTGTTTTTGCTTGATGTAGGATTGCTCGGAGCCATTTCTAATGTTTCAGCGCCAATGATCCTTTTGGGTAACAACATTTTCTCTGAATACAAGGGAGCATTTACAGAAAATTATGTTTTAACTCAGCTTATTACCTGCAATCCTATTGAAATAAGTTATTTTACCAAGGATAATTCCACTGTTGAGATTGATTTTTTGATTCAGTTTGCCGGCAAGTTGATTCCGATAGAGGTAAAGGCAGAGGAAAATGTAAAATCGAAATCTTTCCGTCAGTTCATAACGATAGATCATTCAGAAAAAAATCTAAGGGGGATACGAATGTCTATGAAGGGTTATGCCGATCAGGGATGGATGGAAAATATACCGTTGTTTGCAATTATTCCTTACCTGAACGATATACTTCCTTTGTCACACGGATAAATGCTTCGACTTTATTAGGCGGTCTAAGATTGGGGTCACCGGAAAAAGAGGCCCGGAAATCAGAAGATTCCCGGGCCTGATTATCGTTTATAGATTCTTTAGAGAATTATTATTTGATAACTTTTGTGCTGTTGGCACCCTGTTTCTTGATAACGAGCTGACCCTTTTCAGGATTGCTGATCTCAACACCCTGGAGGTTGTAATATTTAACAGGAGCGTTAGAATCGTCGATGATACCTTCAACTGCACCGAATGAACCGGCGGGAAGCTTGATGCGAGGATTCATAGGAACCGGAGTTGGATCATTCTGGCTTACGATCCAGTAATTTTCTTCATCCAGATTAGGAACATAACCGAAACGGCCACGATAGATACAGATCAAACCTTCTTCATTCATATTTGAAAGGTCGTCGCCCCACATTTCAGCCTCTTCGATAATTTCTTCTTGTGTATATTCCTGGAAATAGTATTGGATACCTTCGTAAGAAGTAACTTCAACCGTTACATCTGAACCGCCGAAGAGCTGAGGGTTGGATACACCTGAAAGTACGTTCGGACGAACAAGGACACATTCGGGATATGTTACGTCAAGGATTATATAACCTTCGGCGTCCGGAGTCACGGTATAGCCGATCTCTTCTGCGAGAGAGCCGGGTCCAAACGGTTTATAAAGAAGGAAGATGTTAGGATCTTCGTTATTGCGGTAAGTAACAACTTCACGTACAAGATCCTCTGAATATTCCTGGCCTATGCCGCCGAACCAACCGTCGAAGAACTGAGATTTACCTACGTTTGTCCATTCGCTTTCATTGAATGTGAACGCACCGGCTTCAGGATACATATCTTCGAGAAGGAAGAAGAAGTTGGCATATCTCCAGCCACCCTTGTAACCGCTACCTGAACCCACACCTGAAGCAGTGTTGAATTCAAATTCCATGTATGGGCTTTCCGGCATCCAGCCACCGATATAATCAACTGAACCGTCAGTGAATTCTACTCCGTCAGGAGCATAATAGAAAGTGAGGGTATTAACCATTGTTTCTGCGCCTGTTTCAGGGTCAAGTCTAAAGATGTAGCAGTTACAAGACTCAACACCATTAAATTCTGCTGCAGGGATTACCTCCTGGCCACCCCTTACTGTAAGAGTTTGCTCAGTTGGATCATAGGTGGCCTTAACACCAAAATTGAAGAAAAGACCATAAATCATAACTTCAGTGGAGCTGATCTGTTTAAGCTCGACTGAGCAGTAGTTCTCGCCACTGTCTTCTTGTGTACGGCCATAGTATGTATAAGCCATATAGTTGTTGAGAACCGGACCTTCGGAAGCTCTTGTCCTGAAACCATTTACAAGACCGGTGATTTCTTTTGTCACTGCAGGTGCAGAGACTGTGCCTTTCTCGATTTTTTGAGAAAAAGCCGGCTGAATAGGAGCGGCCATCATCGAAACTGATGCAGCTGCCAAAGCCATTAATGTGTAAACTTTTTTCATAAAATTTTTATTAATTAAAGGATTTGATAAATGTGTCAATGCCTATTAGAATTAAATTTTAATATTCAGTCAAATGCAAATTTAGATACTAATAATGAAATATGCAAATTTTTTTCAATTACAAAACATACCATTTTTATGAAAATCTTCTGCCTCCACACTCCGCCGGGTTTCAAAATAAAATTGTCCCGAAGTAAATCGGGACAATTTCATATTGAGCTATAGGGATTGTATTCTATTCAGAAGATTATTTTTTCGGAGACATTCCCTTTCCTTCTGATGAGAAGCTGACCCGGTTCCGGATTATTTATCCTTACACCCTGCAAGTTGAAATAGACAGCTTCGGCATCTGAATCATCGGCGATGCTTTCCACTCCGCTGGTGTCAAACTGGAAATATAAGGTGCCAAGGGTCCTGTTGGCATTCCCTTCAACATATCCGGCAATGAGACGGTAAACAACACCGCTCTCATATTCTTTCAGATTCACCGGAATAGTTAACATGATTGCACTCCCTTCAGATGTGAAAGGACGTTCGGAATAAACATCTTCGATCAACTGGTCAAACTTATTTGTATCCGGGTTGTATTCCGCTCCGATTAAACGAAGGCTTGTGTCGAAATAACCTTCAACCACAGTATAATCGAGAATAACATCCATTTCATTGGAGTCGGTTATTATAAATACATCGTCAAATGTGCGGGAACCGACGGTGACTTTCTGCTGATTGGCACCATCTATGCCGAATTCATTAAGAGTGACGGTAAGTTTAGTGGGAGCGGAGGTCATTTCGGCTTCCTCAAACAGGCCGATAGGCCGGTTGGTTTCTGAATCGATCAATGCAAGTTCATATGTTCCGTAGCCGGTTGCCGTAGCGTTGGACGCTTCATAGAATTTTGTAAACACTTCAATGGTTGTGGTCGTATTAGGATCTATGGTGATTAACATATAATCGCCTCGATATTGCATCCGGCCGTTGCGGAAGAGGGCCGGATAATATGACTGGGAAAGCTGAAGGTCACTGTCGTTGGTGGCATTGATAGCTAACCTCGTGTTCTTATTCATATAGAGCGGAGTTGTGAAGCCGGCAGAATTATATGAAATCTTCGACGGTGAAACAGATGTCACTGTGTAAACGCCGTTGTTAATAGAGAGATAACAATAATTTATGTCGCCGATGACGTACAATATAGGAATGAACGGGGAATCTTCCATATCCAGGTCGATTGAGGCAAAAGTTACCTTATAGTCACCATCCGGCAGAGCCGGGATTTCAACCACCGGTCTGGCATTATCGGAACCTAAATAAGTAGTCGGGGTGAGAGAAAGGGATTCCACTGTTCTGTCTCCGCTAATTTCCACATAACCGCCCACAGCAATTTCGCTATCCGGATCACCGATTTTCGAAAAAATGGCTCCTATGCCGAATGTTGCATCGCGAGTGGCCATGGATGCATAGCCGATATAATCGGCATCGCCTACAGCATCAAATATTATGCTGTTGCCCCTTAAACTTGCGGTTAGACTTCCGAAGAGTCTCATTTTGGCATAGGGCGCCTTTGAACCTTCAACAGGCGGCTGCAATCCTAATATTACGTCTTGTTTGTAGTTAAATCCACCTTCGGAGGCTCCGATACCCTGGGTGGCCGGATTGAGTGCGTCAAGAAGGTAATAACCGTCAGACATTCCTCCCCACCCCCAGTTGAAATGGAAATAACCTTTCCCGTCATAACCGTCGCATATGAAAGAATGGCCTCCGGCCATTTCAAGACCATTATATATCACCGGGCCGATATTTTTGATGTTGTCATAGATCATCCGGCTCCAGTCGTCGAGGGTATAATACATACGGTCGGCATAAGTAATATCAACATCATAGTTGAAATATTTAACCGCTGCCTCGGCAACGAGATGGCTCAAAGCTCCTGAACCGGTGAGACCATAATTCATCTGAACGGTATATCCGCATGCCTTCATCAGGTAAGCAACGGCTTCAGCCTGTTCGTCAGTGTAGTTGCCATCGGTATAGGTGTTAAGCATATTGTCCCATTGGAAATCCTTAGTGAAATTCATCACACGGCGAGTGCCGCTGTCATAATATGTCACATTGCCTTTGCCGCGCTGGGGATAATTAAAATATTTCATGACCTGTGCAAAGGACGTAGCCACACATCCTGTGTATGTCTGGCGACCGTTCATCACCGGAGTCATGTCGTTAAATGGCTTGTTTTGATTCCATTTTGTTTTGACAATGGGAGATATAGGTCCCATGTCTTCCGGAGCGTAGGCATAGGTGCCCTCCGCATCCAGACCTTGCCCGGCGGCATGATTTACTCGGGAAGAGAGCTGGTTGAGCCACCATTCCAAGGCCGGCGGTATATTATTCGCGTCAAAAATCTCAGAATCGGAATAACCATAAACGGGCACAGCCATATCATCGGCACTGAGAACAGTGAATCCTACACCGTTCTCAGGAGTGAAGACATAGGCAGCCGCCATTTCGTTTTTCTGAAGGACGGTATACTTTAGACTAAGGTTTGCGCTTGAAAGCGCCGGAGCCTTTGCAGGTCCTGTGGCTGATAATCGTGAAAGGGCCTGTTCCGGAGATATTGGAGCTGCCGACATCCCTAACACACTTGCCACAAAAAAGGCTAATAATTGAAGTTTTCTCATGATTTGAGTGTTAATTTGCTACAAAGTAAGCAATAATTTTATTAAAAAACAACAAAACTCCGACAATATTGCTTGCCGGAGTTCTTATTAAGATTAATTAATAAAATCAATTATAGCTCTGTTCGAGAAGCGTGCGGTCGATTTCCTTGTTGTAAGTATATTCTGAATAAGGCACTCTCATACGCCATCCGCTGTTGCGGTCAACCGGAGTGTCGAGACCGAATTCAGTCTGCCAGTTGCCTGAAGAAGGATCGTTGGGCTCCCAGGCGCGGCGGACGATAGGAAGATTCCAGCGCTTGAAGTCGGTCCAGTTGTGACCTTCGCCCCAGGTTTCGATACGGTAAGCAAGACGGAGCTCGTCAAGAAGAGCCTGGCCGCCGCCTGTGAAGCTGTAGCCCGGGATACGCATTCCCTGGATTTCATTCAGGAACTGACGGGTAAGACCCTCGTCGTTGTTATAATAAGCTGCTTCTGCCTCAAGGAAACGCATTTCAGTGGAACGCATGAAAAGGTATGCGCTGGAAGCATAAGGAGCTACTGACCAGAATTTAAACTGGGCACCGAACGGGAGGGTATAAAGAGTAGCATAATCTGTAGTAGTCAGACGGATAGTTCCTTTGGGGCCTATGTTGATATAGTCATAAATCGTACCGCCGTCAGGGTCGGCCTGAGGTATGAGGGCAAGATCCCCTGTGAACAGGTTGTCTTTATAAATATTGCAGTAATAAACTCCTACATTATACAGACCGTAAGGCTTGTTCTTGTCTTTTTTATCAGCTGTCGTAGGTCCGATCTTTATGTCGCAAAGGTCGGCACCGTTGACGAGTGTAGGCTCCCAGAAAGCGGATTCTGTGATTTTACCCGGATTGTAAGCTGAGGATACGTTCTGCACATAAGCAATCTTGTCAGGCATGAAGAAGAGCATGCGGCGAACGTCGTTCTCGTCCATCTGATTATAGAGGTCAAGGTCGATGGCATCAGCTGTAATCCAGTGTGTAGTATAGTATCCGTTCGGGGTGAACATACATGTTTCAGTCCAGTAGTAAAGGTCTGTCTCAACCTCTGAGGAGATCCACATTTTGTCGTTGTCATCAGCATAAAGTCCGCTGAAAAGTGTGTTGTTATCCCAGATTGAGTAACCCTGGTAGGCGTTGTGGGCCATTGTCTGAGCTGTGGGATAATCATGCTTGATCATTGCGGCACGTGCGAAGATACCGTAAGCCACGCTCTGGTCGGGCATCCATTTCTCATCACGTTTCAAACCTGTCTCCTGATAAAGGCGGATAGCCTCGGTGAGGTCGCTGTAAATAAGATCAAGAGCGTCGTTCATTGTGCAGAGAGGAGCGCCTTCGGTGGTGTAGTGGTCGCGCATTACAAGGCAGTAAACGTTACCATTGTTGGAGTCTTCCCAACGCGGAGCATAATACTGAACGAGCTTTGTGTAGCCATGGGCACGGAGAGTAAGCACCTGAGCCTTGACAAAGTCACGTTGCTTGGCATCTCCTTCGGCATCGTCGATCCCGTCAAGAATCACGTTGGCCTGCTGGATAAGGTTGTAGCAGTATTTCCAGATGATGTAGTTGATCACATAGTTGTCACGACCCCAAGTATCGACACTCTGGGAAATCTGGTCGTAACCCCACATGGCCATACCGATGCCGTTGTGCTGGTCGGGACCGAAAGCATCGTTCATACGGTGGTTTACATAAGCCTCACCGTTCATGAAGTTATAACCGGATTCACCTCCACCAATGCTCTGATACTGCTGACACATGGCCTGGCAGATACCGATCATGGCGAGCTTCGCTCCGTCGACTGTTTCGGTGGCGTTGTTATTGGTGACTGAAGTCACCGGTGCAAGGTCGAGATATGTGTCGGAGCAGGAAGAGATGGCGCCCGCCGCGATCATAACCGCCGTTGAATATATTAATTTTTTTGCATTCATATACTACTGTTCTTTGATAGAAATTAGAATTTAACAGAAAGCTGGAATGAATAAACACGAGAAGGAACGTAATAAGCGCCCTGACCGCCGCTGAAGCTATACTGCGGATTGAAACCTTTCATGCGTGCAGCGATGAAGAGATTGTCGACTGAGAATCCGAGGTTCAGACCTTGCATCTTGAGTGAGTTAACCCATTTTTTGGGGAAGTCATAGCTTACGTTAAGATTCTTGAGTGTCAGATAATCGTTGCCGATAAGGAAGCGGCTTGACGATGCATTGTTGTATTGTGAAAGCTGTGTGTCAGCCACCGGAATGGCAGTCTTGCTGATCTCGCTTGTATTGATCATATAGGTGCCGTCTTCAAGCGGTTCGCGGGCTGTAAGACCGGCCGGCATTTCTGTCCATGATTTGAGAATATCCTTATGGAGCGCTCCGGCGCTTGAAGTGCCGAACGACATCAGGCTCATATAGTTGCTGTTCCAGGATTTACCACCGAGGCTGTAAGTGAAGAGGAGTCCGATATTTATACCTTTCCATGAAAGGTTGGTTCCGAATGAACCGTAAACGGTCGGGATGGATGTGCCGAGACATTTGCGGTAAGCATACTGGGTACGGTCGGTAAGCATATTGCCGTATTCATCTTCGAAATAGTGTCCGGTTTCTTTTGCCTGATTGAGAGTATTGTCCCACTGTGTCTGTTCATAAGTGAGGACACCATCGTCATTGTAAGTATAGAGGTCGGGTGAATCAGGATTCATGTAATAGAGGGAATGACCTGT
>JAFLTN010000220.1 GCA_022510445.1 Muribaculaceae bacterium
CTAACTTCACTATCCAGTCGCCCGTCGCGGCGTCGCGCACAATCGACTCGCCGAAGCGCACCTGCTACAACTTGTGAGTGGAAAGATACCGGAAAAACTTGATTCCACTTCTCTCATCATTTCAGAAGCTGCGGCCAATCAGCTTAATCTGAAAGTCGGGGATAAATTGCCAACCTATTTCATTACAGAAAGCGTTCATGTGCGGCCACTCGTGGTCGAAGCAATATTCAATTCCCATTTTGATACTTACGACGACATTTATGCCTATGGATCCAATGCATTGGTGCAGGAAGTAGGGGGGTTAAAAAGCAATCAAGGAACCGTAATCAACGTATTTTTAAAAGACCACAATACAATAGAGCAAACTGCATACGATTTGCAATATCTTCTGAATGACGCTCTGGGGAAAGGTCTTATCTACAAACCGTTGAAAGTTGACACGGCACTTCGCAGCGGTGCAAACTATTTCAGCTGGCTTTCTCTTCTTGATATGAATGTCGTCATTGTGCTCGTGTTAATGACGGTTGTGGCAAGCGTCACCCTGATATCCGGAATTTTAATCATCATTGTCGACAAGAAAAGATTCATTGCCGTAATGAAATCGCTTGGTGCCACCAACAAGATGATGCGTTCTACCTTTATATGGCTGACACTCAGAGTTTCGCTGACAGGAATGATAATCGGCAACGTGTTGATGCTTACTTTACTCTTCTTGCAAAGGGACTATCACATTATACCTCTTCAGCCCGAAAGCTATTATATCAACTTTGTTCCGGTGTCGATCTCGTGGGTTGCGTTTGTTATTCTGAACGCCGGAGTTTTCCTTGTTACGTATCTGATGCTTATTTTCCCGGCCAGATTCGTAGGTTCTGTATCACCCGCCACTTCCCTTGCATCAGAGTAATATTGGTTTCCGGTTGTATGAAACCGTATTGGTATATTATTTGTTATAGTTTTAGAAACAAAATTCTAATAAAGCTATGACAAAAGGTAAAATTGGAGTAACCACAGAGAATATCTTTCCGGTTATCAAGAAATTTCTTTATAGTGATCACGAAATCTTTCTTCGTGAATTGGTGGCTAACGCTATCGATGCCACACAGAAATTAAAGACTTTATCGTCGTTTGGCGACTATAAGGGAGAACTTGGCGAAATGAACGTCAAGGTGACCGTCGACAAAGAGAAAGGCACCCTAACCGTTTCCGACCATGGTATCGGGATGGATGCTGAAGATATCGACAAATATATCAACCAGATAGCCTTCTCCAGCGCCGAAGAGTTTCTTAACAAATACAAAGACACTGCCAACAGCATCATCGGGCACTTCGGTCTCGGTTTCTATTCGGCATTCATGGTGTCGGACAAGGTAGAAATCCGTTCTTTAAGTTACAAGGAGGGAGCCAAGGCCGTTAAGTGGGTTTGCGACGGCAGCCCGGAGTATGAGCTCACAGAAATAGACAAAGCTGATAGAGGCACCGACATTATCCTTTATATCGACAAGGATAGCAAAGAATTTTTAGAGCAGGCGCGAATAGACACTCTCCTCAAGAAATATTGCCGTTTCTTGCCTGTTCCGGTTGTCAGCGGAAAAGAGCAGGAATGGAAAGACGGGAAAATGGTCGACACGGACAAAGACAGAATCATCAATGCAACAGAACCTCTTTGGACCAAGAAACCCTCAGATTTAACAGACGAGGATTACATCCGCTTCTACCACGAACTGATGCCCGGCAACGAGGATCCGATGTTTTGGATTCACCTCAATGTAGATTATCCCTTCACCCTTACAGGTATTCTTTATTTCCCGAAAATAAAGAACAACATAGACATCCGCAAAAACCGAATT
>JAFLTN010000221.1 GCA_022510445.1 Muribaculaceae bacterium
CAGAGCTGTTTGACTATCGTATAGTGGAATCGAACGGCCACTTCATAGTCTTCGATAATGAAATAGATGACGGATGGCTGACGTGTACCTCTTGGCTGAACCGTTATCAGATGAACGACACAAGACAAATATTTTTCAAGGCATGAGAAAGTCGAGCAGTATTATGGACAGACGCGGTATGAACTGCGTCAGGGGATTGGACACTGGTTGCCTTTTCAGTGATTATGCATCTTATGGTGAATTGTGTATAAATTGGCCAGATATGAAATACTCATTAAGCAAGATGAAAGTGTCTGAAAACAGAATGTATCTTGAAATGAATACGGAAGACCTGTTTGAGGAAGACAGGATTGAATTGACCAGCCTTATGAAAAACAGGGAACCTATGCTTCTCACTTTTGAGAATTACATCCGAAAGATAGAAATGGACAGGAATAATAATATTGGTAAGGAGGATTAGCATCTACCAAAAGTTATAAGTCAAATTCAAATTTTAGAACCATGTAGGAGACACCAGAGTGGACAGTGTTCAGTCTGGTGTCTCTGTTTTTCGTGCCAGTTTATAATTCTACTTTCCTATATACTCGGGATTGCTGAAAATATTTTGGTCAGAAGGGAACATTTTTGAAGATTTTTAGCAGAAAATTGAAGTTTTTTTGTCCAAACCAAAGAAAAAGTTGAATCTTTTGTTATCGTTTAGATAAACCCTCTTATGTTTTTGGGTGGTAAAAAATAAAATAAGTTATGAAAATAAATTTTAATGTTGAAATCCTACGGCCGAAGGTTGCGGAAGGAAAGAAAGGATTTGTTAATGCGCAAAATGAATGGGTAATCACTCCTAATTATGAAGACGTTGATGTTTTCAGGGAAGGTCTTTGTTGGGTTAAGAAAGGTGGCAAATGGGGTCTTATTAACAATAATGGCGAGTGCCTGATTGAACCCCAGTTTGAGGATACCAAAGAATTCAATCAGGGATATGCCAATGTAAAAAAGCAAGGTAAGTGGGGAGTGATTGACAGGAATGGGAAAATGATTTTCCAACCTGAATTTGACCTTATCAGGACATTCAAAGATGGTATTGCAACAGTTGTGAAAGACAATAAATCTGGTTTTATCAATATTATGAATCAGAGTATTATTGAACCAATTTATGAGGAGGTACATGAATTTTCACAAGGACTTGCTGCAGTTAAGTCAAATGGTTTATGGGGATTTATCAATTTAGGTGGGGATTTGGTAATAGCGCCTCAATTCATCGAAATTGATGCAGATTTTCGGGAAGATGGAGAAGATGTATGGGCTTATGTAGAAAAGCAGGGGGAAGACAAAGATGAATATGGTTTCTTTCCTCTCGTTGGTGCAAGAATTAACAGGAAAGGGAATCCTTTTGACCAATGGTATGAAGTGGATTGTGACGATTTTGTCAGATGGAGTTATGAAGATGACCCTTGGCCATTATTTGGAATCAGAACAACTGTTGGATTCATTGACACAGAAGGCAACTGGGCAATAAGACCCAAGTTTCAGGAAGCTAAAAGTTTCAAAGATGGTGTTGCCGTTGTAAGAATTGATGACAAATGGGGATTGATAGAAAAGAGTGGAGCTTATATAGTGGAACCTGAATTTGACTATATCGGAAGGAATGATGATGGGTCATATTATTTTGAGAAGAATAATGAAGTCATCTACACAGACCATAATTTTGATATTATTCCAACACCCATTGAGGATGATGATTTTGAAGATAGTTGGGTTGATTCAATTTCTAATGAAGCAGATATGGAAGAAGCAAACTATAATCAAGATGATACTGCGTCCCAACAGAATGAAGC
>JAFLTN010000222.1 GCA_022510445.1 Muribaculaceae bacterium
TACAGTGTATAATCTTTCTAATTTCCTCGACGGAAATATACAGGAATGTATAGACAGACTTTCGGTAGCCGAAAACGCCGAAAAACTTAAAGAAGCTGCTCTATAAGTGAATCGGGACTAAGGAATATTGATTACCAATCCATCGTAAGCCGGACTCACACCTGCAGGTAGTTTTTCTTCCAGTTCTTCATGTTTCCCGGCTTCATGACAGAAATGGGTAAGGTAGGCCCTTTTAGGTTTCAACTCCTTTATCATCTCCAGTGCTTCCTCTATTGTAAAGTGAGCGAAATGCTCTTTGTATCGCAGACCGTTGAGCACTAAAACTTCAAGGTCTTTCAGTTTCTCTTTTTCTTCTTCAGGGATAGTTTTGGCATCAGTGACGTAGGCAAAATCACCGATTCTGAACCCAACTATCGGCAGTTTCCCATGCAACACTGAGATAGGGGTTACCTTTACACCCTTCACCATGAATGGAGCATCTGTGATTTCATGCATATCGAAGGCCGGCACTCCGGGATACAAAGATTCCCGGAAACAATAGTCAAGACGTTTATGCAGGTCTTCATTCACATCTTTGCGCAGATAAATTGAGAATTTTCCGCCTGCACAGAAGGGGCGAAGGTCGTCTAATCCTCCCACATGATCATAATGACTATGAGTAATCAAGGCTGCATCAAGAGATGTGATGTTAGTCCTGAGGGCTTGTTGACGGAAATCGGGCGAGACATCAATAAGCAGTGTCACTCCTTTGGTCTCTACAAGTGCTGAACAGCGTGTGCGTTGATCTTTAGGAGAATCCGAACGACATACCGGGCAGAAGCAACCTACTTCGGGAATTCCCTTGGAGGTACCTGTACCGAGGATAGTAACTTTAATACCCGTATCTACGATATTTACCTCGGGGTGTAGTGTCACGCCATATTTCTCTAATACCTTATCTCTTACATGGTGTGCCACGTCTAAAACATCTTGGGCTGTAGCATCACCCTTATTGGCGATCACCAGGCATTGAGACGGATATACCTCGGCTCCACCTACAGTATATCCTTTAAGTCCGGCATGCTCTATCAGCCATCCTGCAGGTATTTTTATATAATATGGATCGTCAGTTTCATAATAAGGAATGTCAGGAGACAGGGCAGACATCACCTCTTTATAAAAATATATCCGCACTATAGGATTTTTGAAGAAACTCCCTGCATTCCCGGTCACCTGAGGGTCTGGCAACTTTGAATTTCTTATTCTGATTACTTCATTGGCCACTTCAGCGGGTGTGGGAATTCTTCCGAGGTTTGATTCAAAGTTTTTTAATGGACCATAAGTAAGATTTTGAGCCTTTTCGCTCGGATGAAGGCGGAAACTTACCCTTAAGACTACATAGCGTCCCTTGCCTTCATTTTTGAAGATACTGTCGCGATATCCGAATTTACATTCATCAGCTGAAAGTAGGATAGTGTCACGGGTCACCATATCAAAACATTCCACTTTATGAATAAGAGAACCTACTTCTACTCCGTAAGCTCCGATATTCTGCACTGGTGATGCCCCCACAGATCCCGGTATACCCGAAAGATTCTCCAGTCCGGCGAGCCCTTCATCAATAGTCCATGCAACGAAATCGCTCCAATTTTCAGCCGCCCCTCCAATAACAAAGGCTGTGTCTTCATCCTTGAGATATTTCTTTCTAC
>JAFLTN010000223.1 GCA_022510445.1 Muribaculaceae bacterium
TAGAAATTGCATACATTCCATATACCCTTGATTTTCGGGAACCAGGGGGAACTTCTCGCGGTGTTCTTTTTGAAAAACTTACTTATTTTGTAAGAATTTGTCGGAAAGATCGTCCTAATGAGTTCGGATATGGGGAGGCTCCGGTTTTTCCAGGTCTTTCCTCGGAATCACCTGTTATGTTGGAGAATCGATTGAAAGCCATTATCCGAGAGGGTGGTATCGTATACCATCAGGATATGCCGGAACTTTCTTCGCTGAAATTGGCTTTAGAGACAGCATTTCATGATCTGAATAATGGCAATAATGATCTCGTCTTTCCCTCAGCCTTCACTGACGGAGAAACAGAAATCAGCATTAACGGACTGGTGTGGATGGGAACTTTCCAGGAAATGAAAAAGAGAGCCCTTGATAAACTCGAAGCCGGTTTTCAATGTATCAAGATCAAGATCGGCGCTATCAATAGAAAGGAGGAATTAGAACTAATTAAATTTATCAGAGATGCCGGAGGTCCTGAGCTTATCATACGTGTCGACGCCAACGGTGCTTTTAACTTTGCGATTGCTCTTGAATATTTGAATGAATTGAAGAAATTTTCAATTCATTCAATAGAGCAACCCTTACCGAAAGGCACATATCCTCAACTTAAAGAGCTTTGCAAAATCACTCCTGTTCCTATAGCTCTTGACGAAGATCTCATAGGGATCCCGCCGGGAATTCAAAGAAGCCGGATGCTGGAATATATAAAACCTCACTTTATTGTGCTTAAACCGGCGTTCTGCTACGGATTTAGCGGCACCTCCGACTGGATAGAACGAGCAGAGTCACTCGGCATAGGATGGTGGATCACTTCGGCTTTAGAATCTTCCGTCGGTTTGAATGCTATAGCACAGTTTACTGGATGCCTTAAACCTTCTATTTTTCAGGGATTAGGCACCGGAAATCTTTTTACCAACAATCTTCCTTCTCCTTTGATTTTACAAGGAGAAAATTTGAAATATTCTTATAATTCTAACAATCTAAAACCAATACTCCAACAATTAAACTGGATATATTAATGGAACTTCAAAATAAATTCTTAAATCTGTTTCTTGAAGAATGGCATGCTGAAAATGGAATCTCTGTTCATACTTCCGGCTCTACCGGTACGCCTAAGGACATAATTCTTCCTCACTCTCAAATAGTAAATAGTGCATTAAGATCCAACAGATTTTTCGGTATCAGTAAAAATTCACGCATTCACTCTGCTATTTCATTTGAATATATAGGTGGAAAGATGATGATCGCCAGAAGTCTCCTTTCAGGATGTCGTCTCACATACGGAAAGCCGGCAGTAAAGATTAGCGTTGAAGATTGTGAATATCCTGTTACTCTCTTGTCTCTGGTACCTGCTCAGATGCATTTTGTATTGGAAAACCTGTCGAATTTTTCTCATGTAGAGCAATTTCTTATCGGTGGCAGTGCTATCAACGATAGGCTGTGGGATCATATTGTGGAAAGCGGTGTAACTGCCTGGGAATCTTATGGAATGACAGAAACTGCCACACATATAGGAATGAGACGTGTGGCCGGAGATTCAAAAAACCGACCACATTTTGTACCCCTTTCCGGTGTAAGTATCTCTGAAAGCTCCGATGGATGTCTTCTTATCAAAGACAGAGATGTGTTTGTGGCTACTACGGATCTTG
>JAFLTN010000224.1 GCA_022510445.1 Muribaculaceae bacterium
GAAAAAGGTTGCTGAAGACCTTGATTTCACCCAGTTTTCAGATTTCATCGACCGCACAATCGAACGTGGGGAAAATGAGGCAGAATATAACGCCTTTATAGCAGAGGAACGGAGAAAACTTTTCATGGGTCAAGTGTGATAGAAGTCTTAACGAGGAAAGGTGACATCGGGTATCAATCCGGTGTCACCCTTCACTATGCTTTTGCCGCGACGCAGCTGACGCTGCGGCTAACCATTTATATAAATTAGTTCCCCCCATTTTTATTAATCAGTGACTGTATGGAAATAAAACGAAATAATTTGAGATATTTCCCCTATAAAACCGGATGTAGTGGTCATATCATATTCTGAATCAGAGATAAATACTACTATAGAATAACCAATTCCATTACAAAGTTTAATATACCCCACATCATTTATAGCAATAATCTTACCCTCAGAATTAATATCTCCTGTCCCTGTTTTATGACCAATTATATCTCCTGCCTTAATTCCTTTAGACAACCTATCGAGTCCAGTTTGACATGTCTCTAACAATTCGCCTATGAAGTGAAATTCGGGTGCCACTTGGGTTAATTCATTTGTAAAATAAGATACCAATTTACACATTTCCAAGGGAGTTGATGAATTTTCATAACAGAGTTTATAATTATCGTGCAATTCATCTTCAGTATTTTTTATTTTTATTCCTTGGAATCCCATTTCTGAAATCATTATTTCTGCATAATTAACGCCTCCGATTAAATCAAAAAGTATATCGCAAGCATTATTATCACTAAGTTGTAAAGAATAAGATAAAAGTTCTGAAATCGAAAGTTTGATATCAGTTATTCCATATTTGTCTCTCAAGGGACTGTACGTACCTTCTTTAATTAATAATTTGGAAATTGGGATTGAGTCCTGAAATGATATTGAATTAAGAATGCAATAATGAGCTACAGCCAAGGCTTGAGGAAATTTATAAACACTCAACATTGGAAATCTTTCATCACCATTAACACTTATGGTGTCTCCGCCTTGAGAGATGACTGCAATGCCAATACGAGCTTTTTTATTCTTTATAAAATCTTCAAGTTGAATTGTAAGATTATAATCAAAATCTTCACTTTTCATTAAAGTGGGATAAATCCATAATAAAATCAAAATTAAGAATTGGATAAATTTCATAATTTTTCTGCTATTAAATTGACTATGATTGGATGGTCTTTTTTCATACCTCCATTAATAGTAACGCCTTGGTTTAGTCCACATCTTTTTTCTTTCTTGGGCCAAGAGGACCTTTTGTACGACCTCTGTTCAGATCCACGCCGGCATCGTTGAGAATCCTGAAGACGGAACTTCTGCTCTTGAATCCGCTTTGGTCTATTATATCATCAATGCTGAATCCTTCCCGGTACATGTTGATTATCCTGCGGTTCCTCTCGGCTCTGCCTAGCTGTTTCTTTGACATAGCCTTTATCTTCCTCCTCATCCTTTGGAATGGTTTAGAAGGAACCCTCACGGCATTGGCTTCCTTGGGTAACAAAGCAATCGCTGTCAAGACATCGGAAGTCTTTGTTTCCGGGAAGAGTTCATCACCCGAATCTATCTTGTCATGAATTGAAACAAGTCTCACATTCTGGATCCGGCAAAATTCCAGAAAGAATACAAGCTGTC
>JAFLTN010000225.1 GCA_022510445.1 Muribaculaceae bacterium
TTCATCCTTAGGAACATTGTTTTCATCTACTTTTCCTTTCCCGAAAACGCTGTCTATCAATTCAAGACCTTTTGTGTATCTTGTTTCCCTGTCAGTTGTAGCATTGGGTTCAAGCGGAAGGCTGATATCCCTTTTTGTCAGTTCATCGTTTGTTGCAATCAGGAATGGTAGTACAACTGCTATACCTACATATGCCACACTCTGATATACCAGTTCCTTTATCTCTATAGGCTGAACGTCATTCAGTAACGCCGCCCCGAGAATAGCCCTATATTCATCAATGGCATTCTTTGCAATAGTTGAGGCAAGCGTAACCATGATTCTTGGTTTGAGTTCCAATTCCGGTGATGCTTCCAAAACCTCATCGAAAGCAAAATTGCCGAAAATTCCTAACAAATCGGGATCTGTGGCTGTCAAAGCACCGTTAAGACCAGGGAACCATACATCATGGTTCTTCATGGCTTTTTCTGTAAGTTCGATATTTTTCATTTTTATTAATTATTTAAAGTCAGTCACAAAGTTACAAAGGTATTAATAAAACACTGTTACACTTATTGCGGTTTTATTTACACATTTTACCTTACTGGTGTTATTTTAAGATTTTTGTCCTATGGCCATCTTCAACTTTAATATAGATACCATTCCCAGGATTTTTAACCGGAAGACCGGAAATTGTATAATAAGCTGAATTCCCTTCCAAAGTTGACTGAGATGTTGAAATGGATGCGTTGTCATTATCGTTTTCAGTAATGATACCTATTCTTAACAACCAGTTCTTTACATCATTTGAAGCATTCCTGGAATTTGTTCCTGTCACAGCTAAGGCTTCAAGAACTTCACTATCGGGACAGTACCTTCTTGTCATATTTACATAGTCTGCTATGCCACTTCCGGCATGAGTGTCATAAGGGACGATAGTTTTGCCGTTCAAGCTGTCTTTGTATCTGTCATAGAAAGTATGCATTATCATGGGCATACCACCGTACCAGACGGGTCCACCTATGAATACGATTTCGTAATCATCGATGTTTTCAACTCCTCCGATGAATTCAGGACGAAGGTCATTGTCCCTTTCATTTGTGGAGATAGTCTTGGTTTCTTCGTAATCATCAGGGTATGGAACAACTGGCAATATCTCGAAGGTGTCTCCACCGGTATATTCCTGAATGTATCCTGCAACTCTTGCAGTATGGCCTATGTCTGTCCATTCCACATTGTTTGGCATAGAGGCATTGTAATTGTAACCGGGTCGTGAAAAATATACAATCAAAACTCTGCCATCGGTTACTACTTTAGTGTCACCTTTTGATTCAGAAGTATCCTGTGCACAAGCCCCGAGGGATAATTCTGAGGCTGCCATGAGAAGAAATAATTTGATATATTTCATGTTCTTATAGTTTTTACCAAATTAATATTTTGCAAATTTAATGCTCTAATAACTTTTTATTATTATCTAAATTACGGCAATTATTATCCATTTTGCTTAAAAATAATTACTTTTGTAA
Organism: Muribaculaceae bacterium; assembly: GCA_022510445.1. Taxonomy (GTDB): domain Bacteria; phylum Bacteroidota; class Bacteroidia; order Bacteroidales; family Muribaculaceae; genus Lepagella. The sequence goes on from JAFLTN010000225.1 coordinate 1,506, forward strand.
TTATAAGAGTAATAAGATGGAAAAAAAGTCAAAGACAAAGGTTGTTTATTCAGAGGATGCTGAACTGATAGGGGCCAAAGATCTGAAT
>JAFLTN010000226.1 GCA_022510445.1 Muribaculaceae bacterium
AATCATTCTCAAACCACCCTGGGATTATTTGTCCTGTCTTACAATCCTGTTAATTTGATTTAAAGTCTTAATGTTCACTGTTCCTGTGTATGATAATATACGGGCCGGTGGAATATTATTTTATTGAATAATGACAACGAAATCTCGTAGTCACAGCAAACTTTTACTAAAGTTTTAACAAACACTGTTTTAAGGAGTCATTTTTAAGATTCTTTATAAGAGGTTATACATTGTAAGGAAAAGATTCTAAATTAAATAAAAATGAGACTGTTTATTATTATATCGATATTGTTGTCTTCCTTGATTGCATTTGCAGGAGACAAGACCACGGAAATATTCACTCTTGATCATCAGATGACAGAGATGTGCAAGAAAAGAATCACTGACCACATGAGATTTGAAAAAGGTGTGTCTAGAATTGACATTTCCATACCGGATAATACGATTACCATAACATTCGATCCTCAAAAGACCGATTCCGAGAAACTATTAATTGCTTTCAAAAAGATTGGGTTCAATGCAATTCTTATCACACCTTCGGTAAATGAAGAAGGTAATAAAGAAATTCATCAAGACGAAAAAGATTCTGCCAAAGAGGAAGAAAATGAATGTTGCGTGACAGAAAACCCTGAGAGCGGGTGCTGTTTATTTGTTGAAACCGAATAAAGAAAGACATAATGAAACAAATTATATTATATATCCTCACGGTTTTCTGTTATTCCACTTGTTTCGCACTTCCGGCAAGGCAGGGTGTTTTACAGGCATTGCAACCTGACGGTACTACCGTGAATATTAGAATGGAAGGTAATGGAGAACATAAAAGAATATTCTCGGAAGACGGCTATCTGTTGACTACAGACAGTCTCGGGTTTTATGTTTATGCTGACACTGATCAAGAGGGAAATGTAACGCCTTCTGCAATCCGAGCCTTAGAGTCAGATAAAAAAGATTCAGGGATTTTGAATAAAATATCTCATTTGCAACAAATCGGACTGACTGAATCATACAGAGTGAGAGAACCGGAAGAAGATATTTCAAAATATGCAAAGGGAATAGGACTTGGAGTTACAAAATTTCCATCATACGGAGAACAACGTTCGGTAGTGATATTGGTAGAATTCGCCGACAAAGGATTTACAATTGAGAATCCCAATGATTTTTATACAAGAATGTTGAATGAACCGGGCTTCAGCGATTATGAGTCAACAGGGAGTGCAAGGGATTATTTTATAAGTAATTCAAACAGTGTTTTTATTCCTCAGTTTGATGTATATGGGCCTGTTGTACTTGATAAACCTTATTCTTACTATGGCAGGAATAGTTTCTGGGGCCAGGATGCCAACCCATGGGATATGGTAGTGGAAGCATGTGAATTATTGGATGATGAAATAGACTTTTCACTTTATGACCGCAATGAGGACGGCATAATAGATAATGTTTATTTTTTCTATGCCGGATATGGGGAAGCGGACGGAGGAGGTGCAAATACAATATGGCCACATTCTTATGATATTACTTCAGTTTCTTGGCATCCATATATGTTTGACGGAGTAAGGTTGGATCATTACGCATGC
>JAFLTN010000227.1 GCA_022510445.1 Muribaculaceae bacterium
AAGTTTCCGATTGAAGTGACGGAATTGGGGATTTTTAAATCCTTTACCTCAACACCATTAATATACAGATGCTTTGCACAAGAAAGTGGATTGGAGTCAGAATTACCGAAATCTATATTGCACCAGGCCTCCATATCATTTATATCTACCCTTGTCAGGTCGTTGCAATACACGAAAGCATTATATCCGATAGAAGTGACGGAACTGCCGATTACCACGCTTGTCAGGCCGCTTTCGCAGAAAGCACCGTCTCCGATTGATTTCAAATTGTCAGGGAGAATAATGGTGCGGAAATACGAGGAATAAAAAGCCTTTTCGGGAAGACGGCTATCGGGAAGCTCTGCCTTAGAAAGGTCAAGAACAGTATAACCCTCTTCCTTGCTCTTTGCAACTGCATCTGCGATCTGCCGGGCTGTAATGTTGCCTGACAATACAAGAGTCTCGCCGTTGTGGGCACCATTCGTAGGAGGTGCCACACCGATAATCATGTCCTGTTGGTTTTTGAAACTATGGATTCTCGGATTGAGGAGCGCAACTTCATAGTATCCGTCGTTGCGGCCATACCATCCCCAGTTGACATGAACCAGACCATCGGCATCGTAACCGTCGAAAACGAAAGCGTGGCCACCACCTCCGACAGTAAGAAAATCATCGGTACCTGAATATAAGATAGGGTGCTGTTGGTTAAGTTCTTTGAAGATGGTCTTCATCCAGGTATCCTCATTAGAATCAAAACGAGTAAGAAGTCTTGCCTCCGGATATTTGAGATACTTGTTGAGGGCCCAGACGGCGCTGTCGGAGAACGTGCCTGAAGCCTCAGTGCCATAAATCATACCGAAGGAAACACCTACAGGATAACATAGGTTAGCCACGGCATCCGCCTCCTCTTTTGTATATGTCCCCTCTCCGTAGGAATCTTTCATTAGTGAATAATCAAAGCGATAGTCTTTGACATTCACCTTAAGAGGGATAACCCTACCGTGGGCGTCTGTGGTCTGGGTATCTACATGGATACCCTCGCCTTGAGAGGGATACTGATGATATCGAAGCACCTGGGAAGCCGAGAGTGCTACACAACCTACTACAGTGCGTCCTACCAGTCTGCCTGAGGCATCATATTCGAGAGGACAAAGATTGCTGAACGGCTCCATCTGTCCCCATGCGTCCGAAAGGAGCTGGGGCATTTCCAGCGCTACTGTGGTTCCGTCAGGTCTAACCCTGAGAGGGGCAGAACCTGTTGCTACAATCAGTTGGCATGCGTCGTCGATAGAGCGGTACCACCAGCCGAAAGCCGGATTTTCCTTTTCATTAAAATATGGAGATGATGAGTATCCAAGAATTTCGGGCAGAAGATCATTGTTGGAAACAATGGCGTAACTGCCGCTTTCAAAACCGACAACTGTAAACGAACGATTTTCGTCCAACACCTTAAGCGTTTTGTCCTTCACATTGGAACGACGCACTCCGTCGCCGTTTTTGATCAGAACCCGGGAAGCGCTTTCGAAAATCTCGCTCCGGCTTCTTTCCTTACCTGCTATCGGAAGGATGGCGCCGATAAGGAGAAAAAT
>JAFLTN010000228.1 GCA_022510445.1 Muribaculaceae bacterium
ATATTCATTCTCTTTATCCTTATCATACAGTTCTCCGGAGGAATCTATATGGCCGCTGCCTCCCAGATGGTCGGCACCCAGGCTTTGATGCAGGAAGATATCCTGATGGCAGGTTATGCCTCGCTTATCGGGATGGCTGTGAACTTTGCCGTGATGTTCAGGATCAAGTTTCGATTTTCCACCCGAACTCAACTACTTACTTGTTGCAGCATACTTGTTTTTGCCAATATCATCTGTGCCATTACAGATTCAATCCCAATCTTAGTTTTGACTTGTCTTATAGCCGGATGGTTCAGGATGCAGGCAACCTTGGCGGTTAATTCAACGATTCAATTGTGGCTAACCCCTAAGAGGGATATGTCTGTTTTCTTCTGCTATGTCTATTTGGTTGTAGATTGTGTGATACAGTTGAGCGGACTCGCAACAATCTATTTGTCCTTCAATTCGAGTTGGGAATATACGCAGGTGATAATGGCAGGGATGTTAGCCTTCATGATGATTCTTGTTTTGATACTGTTAAAGCCGATGAGGGGACCAATGTTCATTCCACTAAAGGGAATCGACTGGACAGGAAGTGTTGTATGGGTCATATTCATGCTTTGTTTCACTTTCGTCTGTGTGTATGGAAATTATTTCGATTGGTGGGATTCAAGAGAAATAAAAATTGCCACAATCCTTGGCTTGTCATGCGTCTTGATAAATTTATGGCGTGCGAATATTCTGCCAAATCCTTACATTTCATGGCAGGCTATGAAAAACAAGGGTGTCTGGAGAGCCACAGCCGTTTATATTGTTTTCTTTCCACTTCTCGCAACAGAGCACGTCTTTGAACACAGTTACGCTGAACATATACTCGGATTTGATGAAACCAATCTTATAGACCTTAACTGGTATGTATTTGCCGGAATAATTGCAGGTGTCGCTTTCACTTATTACACATTTGCTCTCCGAAAGTGGAGATACAAGACTTTGGCACTGATTGCATTCTGTCTCGCAGGGATTTATCTCTTATGGTTCTATTTCAACATAGATTATGGAGTTGAGAAAGAGGCGTTATTTGTTCCATTATTTTTCCGAGGGATGGCTGCCGTTATAATTTCTATAGTCTTCCTTACCTCAATTGTTCAAAGTGGGTTGCCATTCGAAGTCTTCCCTCAGGCCGTATGTATCAACGGGTTCACTGGTGCCGTCATGGGAGCAACCTTGGGCCCTGCTATTATAGTAGAAGGGCTTAGACATACTATGCAAAGGAACCTCGCTCTTTTCAGTTCAGACATTACGGATTTTAACAGTTACATAAGTCATTTTTCATTGGGAGAACTGATTGGAATGGTAAATGAACAGGCATTGATCGTGGCAATGAAAGAGATATACGGATGGCTTTTGATAATATGTATCCTTAGCATTCTCCTGATTTTGGTTTCTTTCAGTCCTTTAAAGCCCAATGCCATTTTTCCTAAATGGAAGAACATAAGAAAAATA
>JAFLTN010000229.1 GCA_022510445.1 Muribaculaceae bacterium
ATACAGAGTAAAATTGATAAAATTTTACAACAACAAAACGTCTTAATTTCTCAAATAATCAAAGATCATTGTTCTTTTAAGAAAATTGCAAACCAAGTTTCAGAACAACTCTCAATTTCATATGACGGTCTTGATATTCATATAGATATCAATTTTCATAAAAAAGATTTACAAGATTTTTTGGAAACTAGACTTAATCAAAGAGGGTATGAACGACAAGGATATTTGCAAGAATTGCTAAATAATTATGATGATAATAATGAAAGCAATAGCAAAACCTTTTTGAAGAACTTGCTAACAGGTGAGGTTCTTTTAAAGAATGGGTATGATGCACAAAATGTTTCTGTAGAATTTTTATCACGCAATTGGTATAGCCTTAATTATAGCATAACGTATCAGGCAGATACTTTCGCCAATATGTCAGAAGGGAAACAAGCTTTTGTTATTTTGAAATTACTATTAGATTTTAGCGACAAAAAATGTCCGATACTTATAGATCAGCCTGAAGATAGTTTAGACAATCGTGCAATATATAACGAATTGGTAGCATATATTAAACGAAAAAAACGTGAACGTCAAATAATATTGGTAACACACAATTCAAATGTTGTAGTTAGTGCAGATGCAGAGAACGTAATTGTTGCTAATCAAAATGGTACTGACACACCAAATTGGGGAGGTTTTAAATTTCAATATATTAATGGAGCATTAGAGAACACTAAATGCAAAGATAAAACAGATTCACAAATATTATCATCTCAAGGAATACGAGAACATATTTGTGATATTTTAGAAGGTGGAATTGAGGCTTTTAAAAAGCGTGAACAAAAATACGGATTTAGGATGTGAGTGTAATCAACTCATCTTATTGAATAGAGGGTATGTCAAAAATGAGAGATTCCATCCTTCCTGCATTTTTAGGAGTGAACGCATAATAAAATATCACTCATCTTTCATCTCCTCAGATTGCCGAACTTTATAGAAACCGGTGGAAGGTTGAACTGTTTTTCAAGTGGCTCAAGCAGCATCTTAAGATAAAGAAGTTCAGGGGCACTTCTGAAAATGCAGTAAGGATTCAAAGGTAAGCGTTAACTGAAGTACACCTTTTGCAGGGTATCAGGGATTTGTACTTTTGTAGATTTATAAAGACCGGTTCAACTATTACAGCGGAATCGGTCTTTGGTAATTTTTGTAGTACAGAGATTACATCATTTAGCCATTTCCCGGACCTTGTTCATTTTGGCTTCGGGATGGTCTTTTATCCAGCGGTGAGGAAGCAGGGGAGCCAGTTCCAGTGATGTTGCCTTTTCATAATAAGGCATATTTGTTATGACATCGTTGAGATAAACCCTGGGATTGATATCGTGGTTGCGGCA
>JAFLTN010000023.1 GCA_022510445.1 Muribaculaceae bacterium
ATTAAAAACTCGATGCGAAATTAGTCATTTTGACTCAAATACACAACTTTATTATTTCTTTTTATGATTATACTCATACATACCCAATTACCTAAATTATTATCTGGTGGGACAAAAGACTCGTATATCCGGGAAACAAACGTTAATGGATTGCATATCAACTTACACAATAACATTTCTTCCCTCCAAAAGTTGATGGAGTCTTATTGGGGATAATCATATAACACAAAATTGGCACTCCCGGCAGCATTTATAATTGATCGAAGTCAGCACTCAAAAAGGTTAATAAAATGGCAATACTTCAAATATTTTAGACGTTTTATAAGAAAGCTCCAAAGACACTATAGACAAAAAATCTTTAAAATATGAACCAAAAGTTCAAAATCCTTATCATAGCAACAATTCTATGTTGTTTCCATATTAACATTATAGCAAACGACAATAACAAAGTATTATGGGGCTTAAAAGCATCCATCGATACAGAACTACCCGGGAAATGGCATGGGGAAAATACCAGTGTGAAGATGTATCATCCCGGGGTAGGGTTTACACTCGGTGGAGTTTCAAATATTTATCTTGGTAAGAATTTTTATTTTGAACCCGGGATTTCGTTTTTCTATTCTCAATATAAATACGACCTGATAATCGGAGTTGAAACATTTAATGATTTTAAAGACCCCAAATTATATAAAATTGGTTTACAAGTTCCGTTAGTTTTTGGTTACTCAATAGATTGTTCAGATAAATTTGCAATAGATGTCTTTACCGGCCCTCAATTTAGATATTCTTTAGGCGGTGAAGTTGTAATTAAAAATAAAGATATTAAAGAACAATTAGGGAATGCATTAGACTTATGGGAGGTTCAACGCAGATTCGATTGTTCCTGGAAAATAGGGATTGGATTTCCCATGAATCAATTTACTTTATCTTTAGAAGCAGACATAGGGATTACTAATTTGTTAAAACACGATATAAGTTTTCGCGAAAACCGCTTGGGCTTAGGATTGACATATTATTTCTGAAATATTTTTTACCTTTTGAAAGGCCGGCTTCGGCTGCGTTCCAATTCAGCAGTCAAAGTAAACGATAGCCCGGACCCTACTCAATCCTGTCTATCCTGGTTTTTGCATCTGAAATTCCCGGGATAGGTGAATTGGAATACTCAGGTTAGAATAAAAAAGATAAGGCCTTCAGCAATAATTTTAAGCTATCAAAAATCTTTAAATATCTGTTATTTTAATAAGTTAATATCTGTGCAATTTTCCCATTTAAAAAGGCCTTCATAGCGGTCTGAAGGGAATCCGTAATCCTTTACCTTGAAATTACCGATTGTTATTCCTGATACATTTTCTCCCAAAATGCCGTAGACCGGAGCCTGGGCAAAACCTTCTCCAACACAAGGTCTTTTATCATAGACCCCTCCTTCATAATCTGTTTCTTTTACCAGATCCAGGATAACGTTATCAAAATACAGGTCATTAACTTTGCCGGGAGTGTCACAGCCCAGGAATATTCCGTTTTCCGTCTTACATGTAATATTTAAAAACCTGATGTCACTCACTTCCCCACATTTCCCCTCTTTTGCGCCTTTCGGGAAACGCCATCCGGCATCCTTATGGTTTCCTACAGCCCTCGGATAGGAGGTCACATAGATTGGCTCTGATTTGCCCCACCAGACATCGCTGAATAAATGACATCCCACAATCATATTTGAGAAAGTGACATCCGAAACCGTTCCCTCATCTCTATTCTGAATTCCTATGCCACGATTACTGTCGGTGATGATACAGTTATCAAAGAGCACCCTGTAAATACTGTCCATATTTTCAGAACCAATTTTAACCGCACAGGATCTTGAGGTCATAATACAATTGGTCACTACTATGTCATGACATGAACCGTATTCTTCATATTCCCTTCTGTTCTTTAAACAGATACAATCATCTCCACTTTCAATGAAACATCCCGTTATCCTCACCTTCCGCGAATGATCCACATCGATTCCGTCTCCATTCCGGATTTTAAGATTATTGAGCAAAGAAATGTGATTGATCGCTACATCATAGCAGCCAACTAAATGAATTGTCCAATAAGCACTGTTACATATTGTCACATCAGAAATATTCACTTTTCTGGCATTGACAAGAGTCAATAGATGCGGTCGCGGATCAAAATCTGTCACAGGCTTTAGTTCATAGCTGTCATCAAGTTCTTCCCCCATAAAAGCTACTCCGTTGCCATCTATGATACCGGTTCCCGAAATACTGAAATTCTCTATATCCTTTCCGGAAATCCACATCATTCCTTCTCCCCTGTTATCACCAAAGGCACTCTCAGAATATATGCCCTCATCCGGATTTGCTATCAGACGGGCATTCGGTGAGAAATGAAGATTTACATTGCTTCTCAAATGAATCGGTCCTGACATAAAAGTTTTGGCAGATGGAAATATTACAGAACCGCCTCCATTTTCCGAGCACTCATCTATTGCTTTCTGAATAGCAGCTGCATCGTCGGTTATGCCGTCACCTTTTGCTCCGAAACGCATCACATTATAATCGCTTTCTTTACAAGCTGAGACTATCAGGGCTAATAAAGCCAAAGCAACAAAATTTCTTATCTTCATTTCACAATTACTTTTATAGAGTCATAGATTCCCTTAACGATATATATGCCCGGAGTTACCATTAAATTTCCGGTTTCCCCTGTGGTCCCCACCTTGCGACCGTCAAGCGAGTATATCACTGTCCCGCCCTCTGCATAGTCAACAATGATTTCTCCCTCATGGGTTCTGACACTAAAAATTCTTTCCTGATTTTCATTTAAGACATTGTCAATGCCGGCCACTAAATCAGCAGAACCAATCGTTACATAGCAGTTCGCCGGCACTGTAACTGTTCCCGCCGGAACATCGAACGATGGATTACTGTTGTATGATTTTGAAACAATCCCGTAAGCGTTGCTGTCTTGTTTTGGGAAAGAGAATTTTATGGTAAGGTTACCGGTAATGTTAGGATTAATAAAAGTATAGAGTTCTTTTCCTCCCGCAGAAGAAAACAGCCATCTTCCATTGTTCCAGTTTCCGGCATCACAGTTAATTATAAAATTGGCACAAGCTTCTTCTGTAAACAACTCAGGAAATCTGTTACGGATGGATATCAGATCCCTATAGCTATTTAAAAGACCCTTATGGTTTGGTTCGTTTAAAAGATTCCAGTTGACAATCTTTGGATCTGTATTATTACCTTGTGAGGTCTTGGTGTTCTCGGCATTTCCCATTTCCGAAAATTGCCAGATCATATGTGCTCCGGGCGACAGAATCATCTGGGCAGCGGCAGCTCCACATCTTTGCATACTGGCCTGTACGTTTCCTTTTACACCCGATTCTCCCCATTGGTCCTGTTTATAGGCAAGCCTCTGTTCATCATGGCTTTCGAGATAAGAGACTGTAGAACCCCAAGTACGACTGTCTTTCGGAGCATAGAGGCGATTCATATTGGAGTCAGATTTATACCCCATTGCGAACTGACAGGCGGCGTTATTAACATTAGCCCAATTCAATTGACCTGTCTGGGCCATTTCGTTTTCTTCCCGCGCGGTAGCAAGATTCTCGTTAATAAAATAAGCGTTAGGATTTATCTCATCCATCACTCCTTGCAAATATCTCATCTCTGCTACCCTGCTGGAATTATAAGCATTTGTGGCTTCCTCCCCATTATTGGCATAAGAAGTGTTCAGACCTAATCCTTTCACCAGATCAAAACGGAATCCATCGAATTTATATTCTGTCATCCAATATCGGAGCACATCGGCCCATTGCTCCTGAACCATCGGCATGCCTTGATTCCAGTCGTTGAGCACACTGTAAGCATGAGGGGCATCAAGGTTATAAAACGGATTCTTGCCCGGTTCATACATCTGATACCATGGATGCAACCCATCCGACTGATTGAAGACCATATCGAGTATAACCGCAATTCCATTCTGATGACAAATATCTATAAACTCTTTATAATCATCAGGTGTACCATACGCTTTGTCAACTGCGAAATAGAAATTAGGATTATATCCCCAGGAGATATTACCGCTGAATTCCATTATGGGAAGCACCTCTATTGCATTGACACCAAGGTCTATCAGATATGGGATTTTTTCTATGGCTTTTCTGACCGTGCCATTACCATAAGCTTCTCCTTCAGTTCCGGTAAAATCACGGAAAAGAAGTTCATAGATAATCAGATTAGATGGATCTGCTCCCACGAAATCCTTAACTTTCCAATTATAATCATTGATACTTCCCTGATATACCGCTAAAGGCACAGTTTCAACCATATGCCAGGGATATTCCGGTAAACCGGGAAAGGCTCCTGTGTCCAGATCTTTGTCATTCCATGGATCAAGAACCAGACGTGCATAAGGATCTCCCACAGTATAATCACCGTCTACTATAAAATAATAAGCATACATCGTGTCATTGTCAAGTCCATCTATCGTTATCCAGAAATATCTGCCGGAATCCGTGTCTTGATAATTTAATACCTGATCGCTTGAATAGGCGTAGTTATTCCAGGAACCTACCAGCACCACATGTTCCTTTTCAGGTGCACCGAAACAGAAAGTAACACTTCCGTCACTGCTTTTGACAGGTCCCATCTTCGGCTTGCCTCCCGGATAATCAACTTGCCGGGAATCCCTTACATAATGGAGGGTAAGAGTTTCTTCCACTTTATTACTATTCTTTTCAGCTGTGGCCTTGACAGTGTATTCTCCTGTTTCAGGGAACAGATAGGAATATTTCATCCCGGTTGTCTTATCCTCAGAATTTACAACTTTATCATTTACATAAAGCGTAATTTTTGCCTCCTCTGTGACATTTACAGTAAAAGTTACGTATGCGCTTTCCGGGGTTATGATATCTCCGTGGGCATTACTTGTCAGAGTTAATTGTAGCCCTTCGGCATATACGGTAAGATAAAGGTTTGTAGTCTGGGTGTTTCCATCGGCTGTTCTGAAAACGAAATCAAGCTGCACCACATTAACCTTAGAATCAGTTATTCCGTAATAAGATCTAATATCACCTATATATAACATCCATAGATTTTCCGAAACGTAGGATAGCTGGTATTTTTCAGCATTGTTTCCCCAGTTCGGAGCAGATATCCAGGTTTGACCGTCACTTAAGTCACATCCTGTATGCGCATAGATTTTTGTAGTAGCATTTAATCCTTCAAGTTTAGTGCCGACTGCATTAAAATACACTTTGACATCGCTTGAATTTTCCTGAAGGGGTGAAGGCTCCGAATATATGGTCTGGGCATTGATTTCAAATATTGAAAAAATTAAAGCCAGAATACTTAGAATGTAGTTTTTCATCATAGTGTTTAAAGTTATAGTAATTCTTTTTTAAGTCTTGATTTATTCCTCTTCGTCAGGAACATAGGTTTCCTCTTTCATTTGGCTGTATTCCTCCCAGTCCTTATCTTCCTCAGCTTCAATTAAGAGGGGTATAGTTGGTAAATCTTCCAGGGCCCGGTTGAAAACTTTATTGAAAATAGCCAGGTTTTTACAATAGAATACCCAATCCCGGCGTCCCTCTCCGGTATAGATTCCCGTCATGACAGCCACCTGATCCTTTTTTAAAGCCATCAGAAGAGAATCGGTAATTTGCTCCATAAGATGTGATTCCGCATCTTCCGGCATCCCGTTGCTTAAGGAATTATAATTCCAGGAGACATTTATTCTATAAATATATTTTCCACTTTCACGAAACTGATCGATGTCATCTCGCCCCGTGACAATTACAGTTTTCCCTCCTTCACCGTCGGCAGGGAAAGTCCACCATTTATTAGAATTCCTCATTAATAGTTCAATTTAAAGGTTCGGTCAAGACTAAACCTATATTGTTATTTTCACATAATTATCCGTAGCAGAATTGCCTCCATAAAATATCTTGAATTCACCGGGCTTGATTTTAAGCCTGTCGGTTTCCTGATCATAGGTTGCAAATGCTTCCTGCTCCAATTCAATCTTCACGGTTATCGTTTCTCCCGCAGGAATGTTAACTCTTTTAAATCCTTTTAAAGATTTAAAAGGCCCTCTTTCCTCATCGGTTCGTTTCACGTATAACTGCACCACCTCGTCACCATCCCGGTCGCCCTCATTAGTGACATCGACTGCAAATATCAAACTCTGCTTTTCTGTATTTTCTCTTATAACCTCAGCATTTTTATAAGAAAAGTCTGTATAACTGAGTCCAAAACCAAAAGGATACAAGGGTTCCTCAGTCATAAATCTGTAGGTCCTTCCGTCCATATCATAATCCTCAAAATCCGGCAATTGACTATCATCCTTATAAAAAGTTATCGGAAGTCGTCCGGCCGGATTATAATCTCCGAACAAGACATCTGCCACCGCAATCCCTCCGGCCTCACCGGGATACCATGCCTGAAGAATAGCGTCACAGATGGAATCCTCCGGAGTAAGACCGATTGCAGATCCGGAACAATTAACAAGAACAACTTTTTTACCAGCTTCTTTCAGTTTTTTCACATATTCTCGCTGAATCTGTGGAAGTTCAATAGATTCTCTGTCTCCCCCACGGAAACCCGGCAAAGAAACAGGCATCTCTTCCCCCTCAAAATTTGGGGATATCCCTCCGATAAAAATGACTGTTTCCACATCCTTCAGCCTATTTTCATCAATATTGGCTGAAATGATATATGTTGAGTCTGTTTTTATAGAAACCGCTGTCATTGTTGAAGCCTCATTGTTTATTGTGGAAGGATCAAAATTCAATACAAGATCATCAATTATGTGTGAACAGCCTTTTTCGTATTTAATGTCAGGGATTTTTGATCTTATACCCTCTAAAATTGTAACTGTGTGAGCCGGCTTTCCATTGTAATTTCCTAATTGCATTATAGAGTCTTCAGCGTTAGGACCGATCACCATAAGTGCTTTGTCGGATTTTGATAATGGAAGGATACCGTTATTCTTTAAAAGGGTCATGGATTTTCTGGCCAGATCTAATGCTATTGCCTTATGTTTATCACAGTTAACTATGGAATAAGGGATGGAGCTCCAAAAGTCATGCTCATCCGAATCCATCTCACCTAAGGCAAATCTTGCTTTAAGCAGTCTTTTTACACTTTCATTAATTTTATCTTCTGTAATTATTCCCTTCTCTATCGCTTCCTTAAGATTTGAGAATACAGGGCCACATTCCAGATCAGTCCCGGATAAGACAGCATCCGCACTTGCTGAGACAGCGTCTTTATGAGTCTCATGATGGCCGGGCATAAAGAAATCATTCATGGCCCAGCAGTCGGTCACAATAATATTGTCATATCCCCATTCCTTTCTCAATATTTCAGTCAGTAATTTCTTATTGCTGCAACAAGGCTCACCTTCAAAACTGTTATAAGCACACATCACTTGCCCCACTCCGGCATCCACCAGTGCCTTAAAAGCCGGAAGGTAGGTTTCCCATAAATCTTCCGTTGAAATATTTTCGGCATTGAAAGAGTGCCGGTTCCATTCCGGTCCGCTGTGCACGGCATAATGCTTAGCTCCTGCAAGGGTTTTCAAATGATTGGTCGGATCTTCTCCCTGGAGCCCTTTAACCACTGCAACACCCATGACCGTGGTCAAATAGGGATCCTCCCCGTAAGTCTCCTGACCTCTTCCCCACCGGGGGTCTCTAAAAATATTAACATTAGGTGTCCAGAAGGTCAGACACTTATATCTGTCTCTTTCTCCCTTCTCATTAAATCTGTTATACTTTGCCCTTGCTTCGTCACTGACCATTGAATAAGCGTTATGGATGGCCGGAGCATCAAAAGTAGCCGCCAATCCTATACATTGGGGCAAGACTGTGGCTAATCCAGCCCTTCCTACCCCATGGAGAGCTTCGTTCCACCAATTATATTTAGGTATGCCAAGACGCTCAATTGCAGGAGAATCATCCATCATCAGACTGATTTTTTCTTCAAGGGTCAGTCTGCCCAATAAATCGTCGGCTCTTTCTTCCGGTGAAAGGTCGTGATTTTTATATGGTTCGTTCTTAGCCTCCGCACAAAGGAATGTCAAGGAAATGACTGAAAAGAAAAGACATTTAAATATATGAGTCATTCAGCAAAAGATAATTAATGGAAAATTCACTTTTAGAAATCAGCGGTCAGGTCAGGAGTATCCCATGTCTGGCCGGCCGACATATTTTCTAAAATGATATAATCTTCGGGATTATCAATCTCGATTTCTTCTTCGTATGCAAACTTTCCTTTAAGGGTGGTGGTGTAATTCCTTTTAACCGGAATAGTTGCTCTCGGAACATTGGTTTCCACAGTTTCCCCGTCGGTAACGACTTTAAAGCTTATTTCCTGTAATTGTTTTGTCGTTCCCGACGCTAAGGTATAAAAGAAGAAAAGTTCGTTGTTTTGCAAATTAGATGGTTTGGTGAAGTTTAATGACCTTAACAGAGAATCATCGAAATCGCTCTTAAGAAAGGTGCCGTCAGTTTGATAAAAGGTGTCGTAATAACTGAATTTTGATAATGTGAGACTAAAATTCTCTGCTTCCGGTATAGAATTTGAAATAAACCTTACTTTCGCCACGGCTCTTGTCAATTCTAATTTATCAATAACCGTTGCCTTGTCCTCTACTTTCTCTATGGCCGAGGAATATATGCTGAAACAATCGTAGTTATCATTGTTGATGGGATTAGCCTTATCCTTATGATCATTAAAAGCAAGCATCACAATGCTTTCATTGAGTGAGCTCGTGTCATAGTAATAATCCGGATAAATGCCGTTTTCATCAGCCTCGAAGTCAGAAGGAATATAATCAGCAAATATTATTACTCTGTAAATTCCCGGATCCACTTTAAACTTAATCGTATTTCCCTCTGTCCCTTCTATGAGATCCTTCCGTTGCACGAAGTTAGAAGCTGAAATTAAGGAAGTTCTGAATAGTTTTGCCACATATCGCAATTTATGATCAGCATCGGCTCTCGTATTTATATCCTTCGCAACTGAAAAATTAATGGAGATTTCTTCATACTCGGAATCTGCCATTTTGGGTTCCTCTACGGTAGTTGTCGATACACAGGAGGTGAACCCGACACCAAAAATGGCCAGTTTAATCAACCCTTTACTAAATTTTGAGATTCTCATATTTTCATATTTTAAATTTATTTTTTTCAGACTGTTATAACTCAACTATTATTTCTCCTTCCCACTGGGGATCAATGGTTACAGGACCGTCTATTGGATGGGTCAGAAAGTCTCCTTTAACCCTGGTAATGAACCCTCTTTTTACGGGGAATGAGAATAAATCGGTTTTAGTCACTGCCATCAAAGAAGAATTATACAAAGTCAAAGTCATTGAAATGATATCCTCCGAAGCACAGAATACATATCCATCGGCTATTTTCAATTCTGAATAATCTCCGAAAGGAATTGAAAAGGCGCCTCTTCTTTCCAGGCTTTCCGACATATAATCCACTCTTCCCGAATATGAATTGAATGAATGGGGATTGCCTTCGTTCAATATCAGGCTCAGACTGTATCTCTCACCTTGAAATAACTCTTCTCTTCGGTTTGCAATGAAGTCCTGAATGTCTGTAGCGATAATCTCGAACTTCCCTCCCGGATGTTGGAGGGTCACCTCCATAACCACATTGGCTCCCGACTTTCCTTTATATTCCTTAAGGTCAAAATCTACCGAACCAAAAGCACATTGGATTGAATCTGAATTCATGACAGACGTTGAGCTGACTGTCAACCGGGTTAGATCTTCAGCATTAAAAAAAGAATTGCCTCTACCTTCAGGAACCACATCATACCATACGGCAAGTTGATAATATTGAGGGCGCAAGGGCCTGGAAAGTTTGTGCCTTACAATTCCGTTGGCAAAGTCATCAGATGCAAGGTAAGAAGTATCCCTGCAAACCACAACTCCATTCTGTGCCGCCTCTATGATGAAACGATGGGGTCTTTCCTCCCTTCCCCGGGTTATATCCCTTTTCATTTCATAAAGCATATTGTCCCATCTAAGGTCAAATGAGATCTCAATATTGGCATTAATCGGATTATTCGGGTCATTTCCGGAGCCACTAGGATATTCATGTATACATCCCGTTTGTAAAATCAGGAATAACAGATATATAATATATGAGCGATGTCTCTTACTATTCATAAGTCACAGATTCTATAAACAATAGAGATACCTACTCTGTCAATACCCCAATATGAAGATTCTTTAGTATCGGCTACAGCTCCATTCTTAACGTTGTAAAAACGGTTGTAACGGGTATTGAAATAGCCGGCTCCGATTGAAAATTCCAAACCCCAGTTTTTGTTGAGTTCCAAATGATAGCCATATCCTATGCCGGCACCAATCAAAGGGCGGTCGACATCCTGATATCTATAATCCTTCCACCTCAGATTATACCACCCTACGGAAAGATGAAAATCAAGAAAATGTCCTTTAAGATTTGTTTTTGGCCATATCCGTATTTCCGGAAGTATCATGGCACATTTTAGTGAATAGTTGTCATCTATCATCCACGGACAATAGAGCACATCAAAATTTAACGACCAATGCTTCCCGAAAGAGACCGATGCTCCAAGGTTCGGAATGTCGGCACACCAGAAAAGTAGATTGCTTTTCAAAGAAAAGACATTGGGATAACCCGAATTGGAATCGATCCGTTCTTCACGGCTGCCGGGGTATTGTTCCTCCTGTGAGATTTCATAACTTATCTCAGTTTCCGTGAAGTAATTTTGACCATCCTCAGCCCATGCCGGCAATGAAGACAAAATCATCACTGCTGTAATTATCGGCAACATCGGGCTGTACATAAGTTAACTGTTTTAGTTGGTATAAGCAGTAACGGTTAAAGGTCTGTAATTCCAGGAGAATTTTACTGTCAGGATTCCGGTCAAGTCATCATAACTCCACCCGTTCTCTCCAATGTTAGCGACAGATACAGATTCCATCAGATTAGTATTATTCGACAATGTGACATTTCCCGGTCTGCTGACATCCATAAACTCCAGCGTAATAACTCTTGTTGAAGGCATCCCCGGATATTTTCCGCCGGCTGTCAGAGTCACGGTATCTGCGCCGTAGTTCTTTTCTCCCTGGAAAGTTATAAGCTGATATTCTCCTTTCTCCAAAGAGACAGGCGACATTCTGTTATCATCATAAAGAACGAATTGGGCTGGCCGTTCAGCGGGATAATATCTCACTGTCAGATATGTGGGATCATATTGTGTTACATTCTCTATGGGGCGATCATATTGTGGGATAAACGATCCTTGGCGGATAAATAAAGGCAATTGTTCCAACGGAGCCTCTACTGTTATCTCTTTTCCTCCTTCATATTTCTTTTTGGCATCATACCAGCTTATCCATGTTCCGGAGGGGAACAATATGGCTCTTTCAGTTGCCCCTTTAACCATCACGGGCGCCACAAGCACATTGTTTCCCCATAAATATTCATCCACCGCTCTTGGATAATACCATCCCGGATTATCACCCATAAAGTTGAGAGGGCGTGCAAGAGGCCAGCCTTTAGTGGCGTTTTCATAAGCCAGAGTGTAATTATAAGGCAGCCATTTGTAGCGCATCTTTATGTATTCTTTCAGAATCTCCTCGCTTGCAGGATAATGATATGGCTCAGGCTTTGTCTGAGCATGCGTTCTCATTGAAGGGGTAAAGGCACCCATTTGAACCCATCTAACATAAAGCTCTTCATCTGTGGGATTGTCGGGATCAACGGCAAAGCCACCAAGATCGGAACTCATATAACCCAGTCCGGACATACCGGAACTGAGCATAAGTTTCACCTGTGGCTGGAAACCGCCCCAGGATCTTGACACGTCTGTTGTCCAGGGAAAGACGCTATAATTCTGTAATCCGGTGGTTCCTCCACGCATCATAAGCAACGGCCGCATCTCAGGGAAGTCTTTTCTTAAACCGTCATAGATTATCTTTGACCACTCGTTGCCATAACGGTTATGGAATTGCGTTGCTGTTTCACCATTGGCATGATATATGGTTTCCGGATGAACCTCCGGTTCTCCGAGATCGCCCCACCAGCCGGCCACACCCTCTTCGGTAAGGCCTTTCAGGCGGTTCCATAACCATTCCGCCGTCTGAGGATTGCTGACATCAATCATTCCGGCATCTCCCACCCAGGTTGTCACATCATGAGTGTTCCCATAGGCATCTTTTGCCAGCATACCCTTAGATGACAGGTAGTTATAGTTATCTATAGCACCTATTTTGTTCACATAGGGCTGGGAGATTAAAACTGTATTCACTCCTCTCTCCTTGAGATCCGACAACATTTTCTTATGATCGGGCCATTGCACGGGATCCCATTCAAGACGTCCCATATCGGTCTCCTGTCCATACCAGTATAGATCAAGGACCATACCGTCTACAGGATATCCTCTTGTTTTAAGTGAGTCGATAGCTCCAACCGCCTCATTCTGATTATGGTATCCATATTTTGAGGTGATATAGCCTAAAGCCCAGAATGGCGGCAATGGCTGTCTGCCAATAAGTTCTGTGTAAAGTTCTGTGGCGTTGGCCAGAGTTTTATGTCCGTTTATAAAATAATAAGAAAGAGTCTCCGGTGTAGAGGAAGTGTAAGTTATTGTATCTCCAAGAACAAGCTTGGCTTTATTATAATCATCGAATAAGACGGCATACCCGTAATCAGAAACGAAATATGGTATTGAGATTCCCATCTGTGAGATCCGGATATCTCCTTCGGTGTAGCCATAATTTTGACGGTTATACATAGTCAGGGTGTCACCCTGATTAAGATTTAACCGGTGTCCTCGCTCACCGCCGCCATAATGGTTCTCATATTTTGTTCCGACAAAAGTTACTTTTTTTTCAGACGATGTGTTGTCTACCCCATCGAGTTCCTCCAGCATCGGTTTTCCTCCGGCATCATAAAACGTCACCTTACCGTTCGCAAGCTCTATCCTGACTGTTGTGGTCTGAGAACAGACAAGGAAAGCGGAATTTGTCATATTTGTACAAACTCCGACATTGTTTGGACGCAACTTGGCAACCTTTGATTCCGGGAAAGAAACAGCCTTTCCGGGAGGAAATACCGACACCCGGTAAATGTCGCCTGATAATGGTTCAACAGCAACTGTCCCTTTGGGTGTTCTTACCTGATATATGCCATTATCAATAGTTATGTTACCGTTGCTTACAGTTTCAGCGGTGGTTGCAGTGAAAGTCAGGAGAGAAACAAAAGCAAAAAGAAACTTCTTCATTTAAGGGTAATTTTAGAACTCAATATCTCCGTCTACTATCACATGCCAGGGAAGCCCGGAAAGAGCAAGTTTTTCCAGGAAGGGATCGGGGTCAAACTCTTCTACATTATGCACGCCCGGTTTCACCCATTGCCCGGTAAGGAACATATATGCACCCACCATAGCCGGCACGCCGGTTGTATAGCTTACTGCCTGTGCCCCGGTTTCTTTATAAGCCTCTTCATGCGAGCAGTTATTATAAATATAGTAAGTTGATTCTTTGCCTTGCTTGTCAAGACCGCTTATCCGGCAGCCGATCGAAGTTTCACCCGTGTAATTTTCTCCAAGGCTGCCCGGATCGGGCAACACAGCTTTAAGGAACTGGATTGGCACAATTTCCTTTCCTTCATACATGACAGGGTCTATTCTGGCCATACCGATATTCTGGATCACTCGAAGATGTGTCAGATACTCCTGTCCGAAAGTCATCCAGAAACGTGCTCTCCGAATTGTCGGATAATTCTGCACCAGACTCTCCAGCTCTTCATGATAAAGAAGATATGATTCTCTCTCTCCGATATTCGGATAATTTAACGGCCTGTGGATTTCGAGGTTTTCAGTCTCTACCCATTTTCCGTTTTCCCAATATTTTCCTTTTTGAGTTATCTCCCTGATATTTATCTCGGGGTTAAAGTTTGTTGCGAAAGCTTTGCCATGATTCCCGGCATTGCAGTCTACAATGTCAAGATATCTCATTTCTGAGAAATGATGTTTCGCGGCATATGCCACAAAAACTCCTGAGACACCGGGATCAAAACCACATCCGAGGATTGCGGTTAACCCAGCTTTTTCAAATCTTTCACGATAAGCCCATTGCCAGCTGTATTCGAAATGAGCTTCATCTTCGGGTTCATAATTAGCTGTGTCAAGGTAGTTTACACCACATTCAAGACACGCATCCATTATGGTAAGGTCTTGATACGGAAGGGCTACATTTATGCAGATATCAGGTTTATGTTTCCGGAAAAGCTCACAAAGCTGTTCCACTGAATTTGCATCCACTTGATCTGTGACAATGTTTTTTGAGCCTATCCTCGCTGCTATTTTGTCACATTTTTCTTTTGTGCGTGAAGCAAGCACGATTTCTGTGAAAACATCAGGATTTTGTGCACATTTGGCTGCTACTACTGTGCCGACTCCTCCGGCTCCGATGATCAGAACTTTTCCCATTAAAATTAAGTCTTAATTATATTTTTTTAAATTTCTCGTTATAACTTGCAAAAATAAGAAAAAAATAGGGAAAACGGGGGTTCTGAAATAAAAATGTTTCTCTCGCCTTTACTATTATCTTTTTCTGTGTAACTTTGCAAGATAGCAAGCTCGCATATGAAGGATCTCTTGATTTTTATGAAACGGTTTGCCGCTCCTTACAAGTGGCATGTTGTCGGAAGTGTGCTCTTCAACTTTCTGACAATGTTTTTCACCGTTTTCTCTTTCGCTTTCATCATGCCTATATTAAGGATCCTGTTTAACCTGGATACTACTCATTATGAGCATATGCGTTGGGAAGACGGAGATTTTCAAGATGTTCTGATCAATAACTTTTATTATGAAGTGACCAAACTGATTGATTTGGTCGGCCCTTCCGCGACTCTTGCCATTATGGCAGCATTCCTGATCGTGGCTACACTGCTGAAAGTTATGACGGCCTATATGAGTGATTTCTTCGTCATTCCGTTAAGAAACGGCGTTGTCACCGATATCAGGAACCAGATGTATGCCAAAATCCTTTCGCTTCCCATCGGATTCTATACTCATGAGCGTAAAGGGGATATAATGTCTCGTCTTTTAGGCGACGTAGGCGAAATCGAGGCTTCTGTGGCTGCAAGTATCGCAGGTCTCGTTAAAAATCCCATCCAGATTATCGGCTATCTTTTCGTAATGGTGGTTCTAAGTTGGAAACTTACAATCTTTGTGTTTGTCTTACTGCCGGTTGCCGGCTGGATTATGGGCACAGTAGGGAAAAAACTAAAGGCCAAATCCCTTGAGGCACAAAATCGGCTGGGGTCTATCCTGTCTACCACTGAAGAGACTATTGGAGGCCTGAGAGTGATAAAAGCTTTCAACGCGGAAAAACAGATGGAAAGAATGTTTGAAGGTCAGACCGGTGACTACCGAAGGCTTTCAAATGCTATCCAGAGACGCTGGAGCCTTGCTCATCCCATGAGTGAGTTTCTTGGAACAATCGCCGTCTGTATCGTGCTTTGGTTCGGCGGCACTTTGATCCTTGGTGGTGAAACCTCAATAGACGCTCCGGGATTTATTTATT
Organism: Muribaculaceae bacterium; assembly: GCA_022510445.1. Classification (GTDB taxonomy): domain Bacteria; phylum Bacteroidota; class Bacteroidia; order Bacteroidales; family Muribaculaceae; genus Lepagella. The sequence continues at coordinate 15,610 of JAFLTN010000023.1, forward strand.
ACATGGTGATTTTCTATAGCATAATAAATCCTGCCAAAGAACTTTCTAAAACTTCTTATACTCTTCAAAAAGGTATGGCGGCCTTAACAAGGATCGATAAGATTCTTGATGCCGACAATCCCATAAAAAATCCGGAGAAACCGGTAAAATTACCTTTAAAAATTCCCAAAGGTGAAAGTATTTCCTTCAAAGATGTCTTCTTCAGCTATGATGGCGAGAGATATGTGCTCAAGGATATCAATCTCGACATAAAACCCGGAATGACTGTGGCTCTTGTGGGTCAGTCAGGATCCGGGAAATCTACTCTTGTGGACCTTATACCCCGCTTTTGGGATGTGAGCCATGGTAAAGTCAAAGTCGGTTCCAACGCTGTGGAAGATTATAAGGTATCGGATCTGAGAAGTTTAATGGGAATTGTTAATCAGGAACCGATATTGTTTAACGACACCTTCTTCAATAATATAGCTTTCGGAAATCCTTCGGCCACTCTTGAAGAGGTAAAAGAGGCTGCAAGAATTGCGAATGCCTATGATTTCATCATGGCGACCGACCGGGAATTTCAGACAATGGTTGGCGATCGTGGTTGCCGTCTTTCAGGCGGACAGCGGCAGAGAATCAGCATTGCACGAGCTGTCTTGAAGAATCCTCCTATACTTATTCTTGACGAAGCTACTTCTGCCCTTGACACTGAAAGCGAAAGACTCGTGCAGGAAGCTCTGGAAAGACTAATGAAAGACCGCACCACTATTGTTGTGGCTCACAGACTTTCCACTATCGCAAACGCAGACCTTATATGCGTACTTTCGGAAGGAAAGATTGTTGAAAGAGGAACCCATGAAGAACTCATGGCAATGAAGGGGGTCTACAAGAATTTAGTCGAAATGCAGAAATTGGAAAGTTAAGAAAAAAAATAAATAGTATATGGAAAACGATGAATTGAAGGATCTTGAACCTGAAGGGCAGCAAAAATCTACCCCCGATCAGGAATGGGCCGATGTTCTTAAAATCAACTTTACTCCCCCGCCTGTGCCCGGATCAACTCCGCCTCCAATTCCCGAACAAAATTCTTCGGAGAATCCAGGGCATGAAGATGTTCCCCCCATGCCTTCCACCTATCTGATATGGTCAATCCTAACCACCGTATTTTGTTGTTTTATTCCGGGAATTGTGGCTATTATTTTCTCCTCTCAGGTTAGTTCCCGATATTTCGGTGGAGATTTTTCCGGTGCTTATCGGGCATCTCGCATGGCTGAGATATGGATAATCGTATCCTTCGTGCTGGGAGTCTTATCGGCAACTCTTTATCTGCCGATCATGCTTATAGCATCCTGAAGGAGCTCTATTGAATGGCAAATTTTTTTCAATTAATTAAGACCAAAGTCCCCTTAATAAAATCAAAGGGAGCTATCCTGGTTGCAGGCTGCTCCCTTCTCTTGTTTTATTTTATTTTCAATCCTGAAGACTCCCGGTTTATGCCTCAATGCATATTCCATAAAATAACCGGGTTACAATGCATGGGATGCGGAGCCCAACGCATGATACATGCGCTACTTCATGCTGACTTTAAATCAGCTTTCATGGCAAATGCCTTTCTATTCTGTTCTTTACCACTTTTGATTTTCTTCATTTGGGTGGAAATTTCGAGAAGCCGACATCCCAGACTTTATGCAAGATGTCATTCTCTGCCGGTTATTATTTCAGCAGCCACATTGCTTATTGCATGGTTTATCGTCAGGAACTTACTGAACTTATAATAACGAAGGAGGGTATGTCGTCACTCATTTGACACACCCTCCTTACGGTTCGATATTCATTACTTGAATTTTGACGCTATAGGAGCCGGCACTGCTGATTTATTCACCAACACTGACAAAGTCTTTTCAAGGAAGTAAGGTTCTGAAACATAAAGATAGCCTTCATAAAGTTGATTGGTGTCCCATGAATTTTTAACCTTATAATACTTGTTACCCTCCTGATCTACGGCCGTACCCACAATCACCATTCCGTGGTCGTCTGTGGTTTCATAATTGTCAAATGTTTTCTGACGGCTTTCCTGAGTCACCGTCCTTTCTTTAACCGGGCCTTTAATTTTATAGGTTTCCTTTTCCCTGTCTTTTGCAGAAAGCTGCACCCATCTTGAGAGTTCTGTCCCCTCCAGGTCCTTGTCTGATTTCTCTTCCGGGAGCAAAGCGAAGCCGTTTCTCCATTGGAATCCACCTTCAGAAACATCAGCCGACCAACATACGGTATAACCGTTTTCCAGAGCGTTGTCTACCGCGGCTTTCATTTCTTCCATAGGAATGTTCATGCTCTCGGCCCAGGTCCAGTTGTCGGGGATTTCTATGGCAAAAGATTCATAAAAAGGATGGTGGGTATAGCTGGTGAGAGATATGAAATCATCCCCCCTGATTCCAAGTTCATCTGCATATTCACGAGGTGTATATGTTTTCCCGTTTACAACGAAAGTTTCAGGAACTTCTCCTAAATAAGCATCTAATATCCCTATGAGTCCCGGCAGCCATGCAGTGGAAAGCTTCTTATTCGGATTCTTTAGGACGGCATCAAGATAAGCTTTCATCACAGCCTCAAGTTCTCCATGCACATGGTTCTCTTCTCCATAATTGAGACCTGGGTAATAATTATCAGGTATAATGCCATAATTATCGGCCACATAAAGAACATCTGTAGAAGCACCCCCTTGTGAAAAATTGCTTTTGCCGCCTGTACGTATATATTTTTTTGCCTTGTCGATATAGCAGTTTCTCACCGAATACATCTCAGAGAGATCAAGAGGTTCACCTCCTCTGCGCATGATATCCTCCTCTAAAAAAGATGTGGCTGCAAAACTCCAGCAAGTCCCTGATTTATTCTGGTTTTTCACCGAAGTGGTAGGATTGACTTTCACATCTGTGAATTTAAACCCTGTTGAATCGGGCACAACGATGTCAGGGTCATCGAACAATGGCGCTATTTTATCAGTATTCCCGCCGAAGGCAGTCAGTCCTGTAAGGATAAACCCTATTGCAAATAATTTTTTCATAATATTAGATTGATTTAATGGTATTCTAGCTCTTTCATTCAAATCTTATCTTAGCCTTTCTAATCACTCTCCAGCATCCTCCTTCAAATATGGCTGTTCCGGAAGATTCAGTTATTATCCGGCTCTTTCCTTCTGTATCTTCCTGACCGCTAATCGCACAGGCCGCAGATAAATATTCCGTTGGGTTTGACAATGCAAGACTCCAGGCTGCAGGCGAATCGGCAACTTTGAAACTCCCCGAATAACCGTCATTTGTCTCAAGAATGAACACCGAATGACCCACGTTTAAAGTTCTGTCAGCCCTTACAAATATTCCTTTAGCATTGGCTCTGCCTAAAAATATGGAACGAAGCACCGGTTGTTTCGGAAGTTTTCCTTCCTGACCTTCAGTGACCGGTGACATCGGTTTAACAGAAGTGCGTAAAGCCTGTTCTGATGCAGCAATTGCACCTTTTAATGAAGCCACCTCGGCTACTAAAGATTCGATTTTAGCTTTTAACTCCGAATTCTGGCGGTTTGCAGTTTCAAGTTTCTTGGAAAGCATCGAGATTTCTACATCTTTATCGGCAACAGCTGTCTCAAGCCTTTCCCTAATTTCAGCAGATTCCTCATTTGCCTGGGCATTTGCATATTTGGGTTGTTCAGATGAGTTCTTTTTCATCACATTGGCGGCATAGACCACCAAAGCTATGACGATTGCGACCAATATGCATAGAACCATTATATAGACCCAGGTGTAATTATCTGCCTTTTGAATGTCAATATCTCCGAATTCATCGGAAAAATCCTCTTCTGTGATTTGAGAGTTTTCCAAAACAGCCATGTTGTTCTGAATGCTATCCTGTGATAGGGTGTCGGATGCCACAGGCTTTGGAGTTTCAGCCGGAGCAGTATTAGGCACAGCGGATGCTGTGCTTTGAACCGGCTGCTGTTTCGGGGGTTCTATTTTCATCTTATTGATGAGACTGCGGGCGCGTATTCTTCCGCCTCTCCCTTTTTCCTGCAGACCTTTGTTCTGGAATGCTGTCACAGCCCAGTATTCCACAAGCTTCTGCTTGTCCCAGTCTTTATAGTCTTTTGGCACCGGTATGGCAAGAAAGGCCTTTATATTTTCTTTTTCTTTAGGTTTTAAGGCTTTCTCAAGATCTGCCAAAGTTGTCGGATTAATTTCATCAAGATATCCCGATCCGTCGTTTACGTAACGGATATAAGATTTTGCTGCTATCACTCTCGCCTGTTCCATCTCTTTGTCACTGACAGCGAACACCAGCATTGGAAAGAATGCCGGAATAATGAAACAGAGGAATCTCAAACAGGATCTTTGCATAAGTTTTATTTTTGATTTGTAAAAATGATGACACTAAACCCTGACTATTTTTTAAAATGCCACGGTAATGAGTTTCTATAATTGCAAATTTACTTAAAATGTTTCGAATTACATCTCTTTACGCAGACGTGCCACAGGTATTCCCTGTCTGTCACGATATTTTGCTATGGTTCTTCTCGAGACATCATAGCCCTGCTTTAACATTTCAAGCCGTATTTTCTCATCGCTCAGGGGGTGGCGTTTGTCTTCTGCATTCACTAATTTGGTTATCTCAGCTTCTATCTTCCTGTTGGTTAACAAAGAAGCATCGTCTTCTCCTTCACCGCCGATTGAATCGCTGAAGAAAAATCTCAGTGGGAAAACTCCCCATGGAGTTGATACATGCTTATTTGTTGTGGCCCGTGAAATCACCGAAAGATCATATCCCGTCATCGCCGAAATATCTTTGATCATCATTGGCTTTAGCTGATAGATATTCTGGGTCAGAAAATATTCCCTCTGAATCTTTACAATAGCGGTCATCACATTGATCAGGGTTTCCTGACGCTGCTTCAGGATCTTTATAAAATCGCGGGCATCATTATATCTGGAGATTATAAACTCCCTTCCTTTTTTGTTTTTCTTCTCGGCATCCTTATGCATTTCTGCCACAGCCTCCGAAAAAGTCCTGTCGATTGTCAGTTCCGGGATACGGTTGTTGGTGGAAATCGATATGTCGCCGTCTTCTATGTTTACGACTAAGTCAGGCACGATTACATTCGAAGCATCTAAGGAGGAGGAGAAGGCGGATCCGGGTTTCGGATTGAGGGTTTTAATAAGGTCTATCGCGGCTTTTGCCCTTTCTGAAGAAATCTTAAGCCCGCTGATGATTCTGTGGATGTGTTTCATCGTGAAGGCCTCGAACTGGTTGTCAATAATATCCAAGGCATCATGCCGAGCTTCGGAAGGTGGTAAATGCACGATCTGCAACCTCAGACATTCCTTAAGATCATAGGCTCCTACTCCGTAAGGTTCAAAATCTCTTACGATCTCTAATGCCTGCTCAGCCTCTTCATTACTGACGTTTATGCCGGGGCCGAAAGCCATGTCGTTTATGATTCCTTGCAGCGGACGCCGAAGGTAGCCGTTATTATCAATATTACCTATTATATATCTTGCAGTAATCCTTACATTATCTGAAAGATTTCTTTCGGAAAGCTGGCGTAACAGTGAATCCAGAAGGGTTTCCCCGGTGTCTGCCGGCGAAAAATCAAAAACTTGTTCTTCCGATTGATTATTTCTTGAGTTACGGTAGCGGTATTGCGGCAAATCATCTGCCGGCAGATCCTGATCTTCATCCACCTCCAGAGCCGGGTTCTCTTCGAGTTCCCTGTCAATTGCCTCTTCCAGCTCCGGAGCCGTGTATTCAAGTAATTTCACATAACGGAGCTGTTGGGCTGAAAGCCGCATCACGGTTTTCTGCTGAAGCTGCAATGATTGATCTGAGGCCATTTCTTTAGTCTTTTCTTAGGTGCGAAATTACTATAAATAAGGTCATGAGAGAAAAAAAAAGACTAAAAATTGCGGATGACCTAAAATTTGTGTAATTTCGCAGACTGTAGAGTAATAAGTTAATACACGAAAATGGCATCCAAGAAACAAAACCATCAGGATGAAACCGCTATAGACAAGATGAACACTCATCTTACAGACGCGGGTTCCAAGATAGCAGAAAACAAAAAGATAATTTTCATTGCCGTTGGAGCAATTTGTGTGGTTGCGGCATTTACTTTGAGCTATCTGTTTATTTATAAGAATCCCCATGTAGAAAAAGCTTTTGACGCTTACAACATGGTTGAAACCCAACCTATGCTGAATGATTCCACCGCCGCTGCCCAATATATGGAGGTGGCAGATCAATACAGCGGTGACCAGGCCGGCAAACTGGCTGCTTTGAGCGCCGGTGAAGCCCTTTACAATCAAGGAAAGTATGAAGAGGCCGCTGAATATCTAAAAAAATTCTCCTCAAACGATGATGTCCTCGATGCAAATGTCCTTGTGCTGACAGGAGATTGCTATGTGAACCTCGAGAAATATGACGAAGCTTTGAATTTTTATAACAAAGCTATTCGTAAAGCAAGTGGCAACCCGCAGATAGTGCCAAGAGTCCTTCTTAAGGAAGCTAATGTTTACGACGCTCAGGCCAACTATGGCAAGGCTCTTGAATGTTATGAAAGCATCAAGGCTAACTATCCAGAATTCCAGCTCGGAAACGGAATTGAAATTGATGCATATATAGCCAGAGAATCAGCTCGGATGGCTCAATAATAAGAGGAATTCACTCCATAAAATAATAAAACACCTTTGCGTCCCCCGGTGGTAAAATCCTGCCGGGGGCTAATATTTTTCACCGACCGGATTCTGCCTTTCGACGGCATTCACCCATCATTCCCGTCATTTCTGAAAAAATTCTTTCCAGACGATGGCTCGTTTAAACAGACCACGGCTTTCCGGCAATGTCACAAGCCTGCATTTTAAATACATCTTCCTTTCTGAAGGGTCAAACAGCGGAGAATCACAATCAAACGTAGGCGGTTGCGGACTAAGACAGACAATCTCCTTTAGATTATCGCAACCTGTGAAAATAAGCTCTCCAAGCATTTTATCATTTGCCGGCAAAACAATCTTTTCAAGCTTACTGCAATCTGAAAATGCATATGATTCCAGCTCAGTAATTGAATTCGGGAGGACAACATTCGTTAGATTCCCGTCGTAACTGAAAGCATTGCTGCCGATGTGTTCCAAGGTCTCCGGAAAATTAATTTTCCCAAGATCCCTGCAATAGGCGAAGGCATGGCTACCTATGTCGCGCAAGCTATCCGGCAACCTCACTTCTTTTAATGATTCATTCCAGGCACACATATATTTCGGTATCACCCTGACGCCTTCTGGAATCACAAGTCTTTTTAATGACTTACATTCCCTGAAAGCACCCTCACCGACCTCCTTCAATGTTGAAGGCAAGATTATTTCTTCCAATTTTTCACAGCCTAAGAAAGCGTATTCACCTATATTAATTACACCTTCCTCTATTTTTACGCTCTTCAGGTCTTTTCTGTCTGCAAATTCATAAGAGGGAATCTCAACTATTTTGCCCGGCCAGACAAAATCGTATTCACCTGGCTTGTCATAGAGGCTTATCCTGATCATAGAGTCTGCAGGATTAACCTTTCCTTCCCGGATAACCAAGGGATCGTTTATTATTAAGGGTATGATAAGGATTAAGGGAAACATATCGTCAAAATTCCTCAGGAACATATTCCCGTATCACTTTCTTCCCGGGGCAAATTCAGGGGGCAGTATTTTGTCAGGGTCGATGGAATCGACTTCAGTAACTACTATCTTACTTGCTCCTCTCCAGGGAACTGTGGCATGATATTTTTGATAGCCGATCCTGACAGGCCTCGCATCATATTGGGCACGTTTCAGCTCTGCGGCAGTTTTGTTATCCTTCACGGAAAACACAAAATCCCTGCTATAAATCCGGCTGGTGTCCATTAATTCCTTATAGGGTATCAGAGTCCCCTCATATGTTTTGAAGATAGTGCCCCGCCTTTCTATGTTCTCAACATAACCGTATTGTGTCGCATCCTCGACATAAGGAGAAAAATATCTTAACCAGCATCCGATGATGAGCCCGACAACAACAAACGCTCCGATGATCCATAGCCAGAAGGTGCTTCTTGCCCGGGGCTTCAGATGATCCCATTCAGATTCTTCTTCATCCCAATAAGCCGGATCTTCAGGTTTATATGACGGTTTTTTCTCTTCTTTTGGTTTTTCTTCCGCCACGTTTTCATTGTCGAAAAAATCATCTTTCTCGTTTTCTTCCTCGTTATCAAAAAGCATAGCCTCTTTATCTTACATTTAAAAAACTTATAAATACGTCTTCCTTACGTTAGTATTTTCTGTGCAAGGGTGTTTTAATCCTGTGCAAAGATATGTAAATCATTGTATAAATTCCAAGCAGAATAAGCATTAGTGTCTCACTGCCCCACACCAGCATTGAGAAGGCAGTGCCCTGATCGTCCGAAATCCCGTAGATAGCTAATGCAAACATGACGGCTATATTCCATGGCCCCAACCCGCCGTTAGACGGAATTGCCATGCTGATTGAACTCAATACAAAAGCAACAAGACACGGCACAAGGCCCGCGGCAAGCCCGGGCTCATGACACAAGGCTTTGGTGAAATCAAAAGCATAAAACGCAAGGTATAACTGGAAATAATAGCTTCCCCAGATGCAGAAAGTAAGTAGGATAAACCAGATTCGACCTTTCATTCTCAGAATCACGATAATTCCTTCCCACATTTCGAGAGCTATTTTTCTTAATCGCTGCATGAAAGGATGTTTTCGCAAGACAAAGACAAGTAAGCCGGTTAGAAAGAGAAAACCTGCGACCGCAAACCAGAACCATGCTTGCGAAATCAGGCTGAGAAAGTCTCTGCCTAAAGGATATTTGTCAAGAAATGTATATAAGGCCGGCGCAGCCACAATAAGACAGAGCAGAAGAAGGACCGACACCATCAGTGTGTCTGAAATCCGGTCGCCTAACATTGATCCGAACACCGAAGAGAATGATCCTTTGCGGGTTGATGAAATATAGGTGCACCGCCAGAGTTCTCCAAGTCTCGGCAATACGAGATTAAGTGCGTAACATCCGAAAATCGAACAGCATAATGCCATGAATGGGGGTCGGATAGAAAGGGCGTTTAGCTGGAGCTTCCATCGCGCAGCCCTGAATACATGAGAAAAAATACTGAGGAACATTGCGGCAAGTATCCACCAGTAATTCACTCCTTTCTCCAATATGGAAACCATACTGCGAAAATCCACCTTATGAAAAAGATAGATCAAAAGAAGCACGGTGAACGCAACAGGAATAAGATAGCGCATGGCCGGAACTGCCAGTTTCTTCCAGACCGGGATATCTCCTTTTATCTTAATCTCTGTTTTCCCTTTTTCCATAGCGACTGACTGTGAGTTATATCAGGATATTTATCTTCCCCTTCTTACGGTCTTGAGGCTTTTTATGTCTGTCTTGAACTCTATCTCTTTAAAAACATAGCTTCTGACTTCATTCTTATCTGTGATGAGCATCAGAGTGCCGTCAGGTCTCACAGCCTGAATTTTTGCTTTTATCGGTTCATCTGATTTCCTGTCAAAGAAAGGATAAAAATTCCCGTCATTCCTCCATAATTTCTCCATGAAGTTTTCATGAAGTTCTTCAGGGGTAATTATACCTTTAAGATTGGATTCAATCGTTGAAACCAGATCTTCTGTGACACGGTCTATAGGGTAAGTAAGTCCTGTTATCTGTGTCATTGAGACCGGGTTGGGAGCATCACTTATGAATGTATCCTGATTCACGTTCAGACCCACTCCGGCTATGCTTCGCGTGATGTCTCTGCCGGTTATGACATTTTCCACTAATATCCCGCAGATTTTTTCATTGTCCACATATATGTCATTCGGCCATTTTATCTTCGCCTGAATACCATATTTTCCGAGCAATTCTACCACGCCAAGGGCAACAGCCTCCGAGATGAGGAATTGATTTTCGGCTCTTAAAGACAGGGGATGAAATAAAAGAGAGCCCGTGATATTCTTGCCCGGTTCTGATTCCCAGGTATTCCCCCGCTGTCCCCTCCCTGCTGTTTGAGTCACGCAATAAACAAATAGAGGCGATTCAAGAACTTTTTCGTTCTCTTTCAGCCAGATGTTGGTAGAATCTGTTTCCTCTATTTTTAATATCTTCATTCCCTTGGGTTTAATAGGATATTTTTCTTGATCCGTCAGGATTCACGGTAAGTCTGACTGTCAAAGCGTCTTCCGGCAAAAGGGGTTCTATTCGGTCAGGCCATTCTGCCAGACACAAATGTCCGGAATAAAAATAGTCTTCTACCCCTATATCCTGCGCCTCCCGCAGAGATTCTATTCTATAGAAATCAAAATGATATATGGGATTTCCCTTTCCGTCGGCATATTCATTGATTATACTGAATGTCGGACTTCCGAAATCATCGTCGGCTCCCAGGAGTCGGCATATCTCGGAGATGAAAGTGGTCTTCCCGGCTCCCATTTCACCATCGAAAAGAATCACTCTCCTTTCAGCTGTTTCTTCTATAAATTCCTTGGCAATTTCCGCAATGTTTTCAATATTAAAATTAATCTCCCGTCCCATTTTTGTTGATACGAATTTGTAGATTCTGAATTAAGACCCACATTGCACAAAGTCGCGTGGCTTCAATCGGAAGTAAAAACATATTCAGCTGCAATGGATTCGATCGCCTCCATGTCGGGCTCCCATTTTCCCGGCTCTTTTACGCTCATTTTCACGAGATCCATTATTGGATAGTAGTCACATTCCGGGAGATCGTTTTCAGGATCTGCTATATCCATCGACCAATCCCTTGTGTTGATCTCGAGCTGAACATCGTCGCTGTAATTTTCTTCATCGAGGATGTATTCTTTCACTGTGTCGGTGATTTTCTCAATTAATTTTTTGTTGTCCATGTTTTATCTTTTTTAAATATGTTTCTTTTCTCTATTTGTTTATCCCGGCTCTGCTGCTCAAAGGTGTAGGATATTTGGGAAGACCGGTAGCGTGGGCGCTTTGGGGCGTAGCTTCAAGATCGGGAGGCAAGACTTTTGCCATTCTTGTAAATATTAACGTAACAAACGACAACACGATAAGTGTTATGGCCGTGGAGTGCAGTATGTTCCCGATTCCCACAAGCGGACTGGCTATTGCACCGAATACATATCCGACAAAACCTATCAATGCAGAAGCATCTCCGGCATAATCGCGTCCTTCGTTCATTGCAAGGGTATTCGCTACTGTAAACAACATTCCCATGCACAGGATCATTGCTATGTTCCAGGCCTCATAGACCCATACGCTATGCACGGTATAAAGGCAAATAAACTGACCTATTGTTATAAGGAAAAGCGCTCTTCCCGCAAAGACCGCCCCTGCCTTCAGCGGTTTGAATTTAAGTGCCATCATGGCTCCCCCGGCTGCAAACAGGGCGTTGAATCCCATAAATAGCCCGAACTGAAGCTGGGTATATCCGTAATGGGTCTGGATAATGAACGGGGCAGCCGAGATATAGGCAAAGAGCATTCCTAAGGCCGACCCTTTCAGAAGGGTGTGGATAACGAAGTTTTTGTTCTTCATCAGGTAAAGGTAATTCTTGAAGGCTATTCCGAAATGTCCCTGAACCCTCCTTTGTTTTGGCAACGACTCCTTGAACGGGAAAGTAAGGATCAACAACAGAATGCTGAACCCGAAGAGAATCCAGAAGATTCCCTGCCAACCCACTGCCCGGGAAACAAAGCCCCCGATCACCGGCGCACTTGCCGGAGCAAAACCGTTGATGGCCCCTACAAGAGCCATCACCTTGGCTAATGCCTGACCTCTGTACATGTCAGCCGGTATGGTACGTGCTAAAAAGTATCCGCCCGAAGCTCCAAGTCCCTGCACCAATCTCCACCAGATAAACTCATGGATGCTTTTTGACCAGACGCTGCAGATGGCTCCTATTGCGAAAACTATCAACGCGATTATAAGAATCGGCTTTCTCCCCCATCTGTCGCTGAAAGGACCCAGTATCATCTCCCCCACTCCCAGACCTATCATTCCGAAGGTAAGACCTAACTGGCAGGTTGGCACTGAACAATGAAATGCCTTCACCATTTCCGGCAACGTGGGAATATACATATCGTTCACAAAGGAACCGAATGCACTGAGAAGTACAAGGTAAGTGATTATAAAGACATAATACCGTCCTTTTGTAGGAGCCGGGTCTTGTATATAATTTTGTGGAGCCGTATTTATGGGCTGCATATTTTAAGTTAATTTTGTATTTGCTGTTCTTTGATTTCTTTCCACTTTCGCTAGCTTTAAAACAGGAGAGTAAGCTTACAGGCTGCTTAAAGCTTTTATTTCAGACAGATAGCCCGAATAGATTTTTCTATGGCTAACTTCGTCTTAAGTGAAGTGTATCAAAGATTGACTGGGAGAGAAGAGGATATCTGTGAATGATTTTCATAAGCGGAAACTAAGTTATTTTAAACTTATGGATTACAAATTTAACTAATTTTTTTAAATTACTTCCTCCTCTGCAGGTTCATTTCAGGATCGGATAACAATTGATTGTAATGAAAACTCTATAACTGCAAATACTTCTGTTATGCCAGAGAAGATATTTTCATCGCCTGCCGGAGAGATTCGCCTTATAGTTAATAATGGATTTATCCTCTATTGTAATTGGGAAGATCCGGAATGTGGTAAAAAACTTGAAAAGGTCAGAAGAATTATAGCATCCCATGAAATCATAAAGGATTCTGAGGAGGATTCAAGAATTTTGGAAGAAGCCGAATTTCAATTGCTTGAATATTTCGCCGGTAGACTGACTGTTTTTAACCTTCCCATAAAACTTTACGGAAGCCTATTTCAGAAAAAGATATGGGATAAGATTTCAGAAATTCCGTACGGAGAAACAATCAGTTATGGGGATTTAGGGATAGAGAGTTGTGGTTCTGCATCATTTTCGCGTGCTCTTGCACAAGCTTGCAGTGCCAATCCTGTGGCCATAATAGTTCCCTGCCATAGAGTGACCGGGAGCCATGGGAAATTGGGAGGATACACCGGAGGCCTGTCAAGAAAGAGATTTCTTCTTGAGCTTGAAAATTCCTTTTAGACATCATTCGATTATTTCTCTTGCACATTCCTGAAGCAAGGGGCGCCACCGATAACCAATATTTCGATTTTACTCAATATCTTGCATTTTTTTGTCAAAATTTTTGTGGTTAAAAAAGTTTTGCTTAAATTTGCACTCGCAAAACAGAACCGACGAAGTCATGAGAGAATGAAACCGCTCGGTATAGCTGGAAGGTGTCATAGCTCAGTTGGTAGAGCAAAGGACTGAAAATCCTTGTGTCCCCGGTTCGATTCCTGGTGACACCACATTGAAAATCAAGCAGTTACGAAACAAAAGTAACTGCTTTTTCGTGTCTTTTTGGCTATTTTGACCCTTAAATCCGGTAAAATCTCCTCAGTTTAAACGGTCTGTTTAAACCAGTGTTTAAACCGTGGGAACTACAGTAAGAGTAATCTGTTACAAGTCTAAAGTACTGAAAAACAATGAATGTCCTCTAATGCTTAGAGTGACAAAAGACAGGAAACTCAAATATGTCAGTCGCGGCCTTAACGCTATCGATAACGGCCAAGAATGGTGGCACAGCCTCTCCTTTATTCAAAGCATCTTGAACATAATGGAGAAGTTGGATGAACATTGAGTATATAGATTCCTTTGACCCTTTCTTTGCCTCAAACCATATTTCATTAGTCTGAATATCTATCAGATTTCGGGAAACACCTTTCAGTCCAAGAGCTTTGATGAAACTTCTTTTACATCTTCCTCGCTCTTTGCCTCCTGTAATTTCTGATAAAGACTCATGGTGGAAAGATTAGTTATAACGGCAACTTTTAAAATCAGTAAACAAATGGAATCATAATACGGAGGCTATGTTTCTTACACGGGCCAGTCGTTTCATGAAGGAGTCATCAGCTTTAGTAACTTGCATATTGTAATCAGATTGCAGTTTAAGAAGCATATCGGCAGGAATGTTTATGGCCGCTTCTATGAGTAAAGCCAATTCCGTGTTCACAGCCCTTTTCCCTTTGATGACTTCATTGAGCAGAGAGGGTTTCACTTCAATCTTCTCTGCTAGTTTAGCCTGTGTCATATTCAGGGCTTCCAACTCATCCTTTATCAACTCACCGGGATGAGTAGGTTCAAAAGGGATAAGATTGTTGGCAATCATGTCGGGTCTTACGCCGGGTAATGTAATCATATTATTTATAATGATTTGAGAGTTCGACAATATTACAGATAGTCAGTATCGGCTCCTCGATGGTTTCTGAAAGCGTAAACTCAATCCTATATTTATCATTGACACGGATTGAAAACCTACCTTCTTTGTCGCCATGTAAAGCCTCAAAGTTCAGCGAATTGATTCTGAAAAGATCCTCTTTCCGGGTGGCCGATTTAAGATAATCAACACAACGCTTATACCTCTTGATAATCTCAGGCTGATAACGATGTTTCTTATCAGAAGAGCTCCCCTCGGTGTAAAGATCTTTGAGATAATCTTCTTCAAACGTAATTATCATAAGGCAAATTTAATAAAAATATGCCAATTCACAAATAAGTGAACCTAATTTGCAAATAAAAAAACCGAAAGCCCGGTTAGAGCAATCAGTCTTTAATTTTAATACCATTGGGAAGGGTTCCAGTCGAGAATACAACGGATGTTGGGATCGGAATAAATGAAACTCTTCCAACCTGCATCAAATATCACTTCATTATCCCCTGTGAGTTCCCGGAAATACTCTTTCATTCTGTCTTGAACTATATTGTATTTCGGCTCTTTCTTGTGGTACCGGTGCATATACCAGTGAAAGAAATCGTTATTCCTACTTATCTGATTTTCTAACTTGGATCCATGATATTGAGGGTATTTATCCCAAAACAGACTTCGCCAATTCAGTTCCTCATAACCGGCACCCCCATCAAGAGACAAACATTTGCCGAAACAAGTCTTTTCGGAATAGCGGTACTGATGACCGTCTTTTTCATAACATTCAGCCCAATTTTATACGACATTTTAATTTACCCTTATCATCAGAACTTTCTTTGGAAATAAATTTCTATATTTGCATTTTCAAAACGGTCGCACTTGTCGACTGTTTTGAAAATAGATAAAGATTGGGATTATGATAATAGAAAGACCTTCATATATCGATAAGCTTCTTGCCAAACAATGGAATGGTAAGGTAAAAATTATTACCGGATTACGTCGATGTGGTAAGTCCTTTCTTCTTTCGACGCTTTACAAGAACAGATTATTAGAAGAGGGAGTAAATGAAGACCAGTTCATTGAAATTGCTCTTGACAGAAAATCCGGAATACCATATCGTAACCCCAACCTTCTCTTTGAGTATATCATAGAGAAAACCAAGAATGCAAACAAAACGTATTATGTCTT
>JAFLTN010000230.1 GCA_022510445.1 Muribaculaceae bacterium
CATCACCACGATCTTGTCAGACATGGTCAGTGCCTCTTCCTGATCGTGGGTAACAAAGATAAAGGTAATACCGACCTCCTGCTGAATCCGTTTCAATTCATACTGCATTTCTTTACGCAGCTTCAGATCCAGTGCGGCTAAGGGCTCGTCCAAAAGAAGCACCTTCGGCTCATTGACAAGAGCACGGGCAATGGCAACTCTCTGCTGCTGTCCGCCGGATAAATGGGTGGTATTCTTATTTTCATACCCCTCAAGTCCGATCAGCTTGAGCATCTTCATTACCTTCTGCTCGATAACATCTTTACCCATCTTTTTGATCTTCAGTCCGAATGCAATGTTCTCATACACATTCAAATGGGGAAACAGTGCATATTTCTGAAATACGGTGTTGACCTCTCTTTCGTAGGGCGGTTTGTCATTGATCTCCTCCCCGTCGAAGATCACTTGTCCTTCATCGGCATTTAAGAATCCTCCCAAAATCCGGAGTAAGGTTGTCTTTCCGCATCCGCTGGGACCTAAAAGAGTCACAAATTCATTTTCATAGATATCAAGGTTTACGCCCTTCAGAACAACCTGATTGTCGAAACTCTTCACAATGTTGCGAAATTCTATCAGTTTTTTCTCTTGCATCTATTGTCTTCTCCTTTCTAAAAAAGGGGCGGTGTGGTGATCCACAATACTTTTGCGTCACTATTTCCATGATTGTAGAGATAGTTTCCCTCTTTTCCGTTCAGATAAAATGTTTCTTTTGCCTTTAGCTTATATTTCTCGTTTCCGCGAACTAAAGTCACTGCTCCCTTCAGCACATAGCCAAACTCCTCCCCTTCATGGGCCGTCAGTTTAAAGCTCTTCTTGTGGGGATGAAGGGTGAGCAGTATCGGTTCCATCCCATTTTTCTGGGCATTGGGAATGATCCATTCGATTGTATAATCATCCTGCACATCCTCAAAAAAATCCTCCGTGTGAAATACAATCTGCGTCTTTTCCTCTTCCCGAAAAAATTCTGACATATTTGTCCCGAGAACCTCTACTATATCTTCCAAGGTTGCAATACTTGGTGTCGTCAGATTCCTCTCCACCTGCGAGAGAAACCCTTTTGTCAGCTCACTGCGTGAGGCAAGGTCATCCAGTGTCAGACCGTTTTGTTTGCGAAGCTCCTTGAGCTTCTTGCCGATATCCAAAATCACACCCCCTTATCTTTTAGGCAAAGTTTAATATCATTAAACTTTTAATTCGCATATAGCAAACATACACTATTATACACATATTCAGTATAATTGCAATGTTTTAAAATAAAAGTGAGGCTCACCAGTTACCCAGTGAACCCCCTCTCTTGCACTTTTCCCCCTTTTACCCCCGGCAA
>JAFLTN010000231.1 GCA_022510445.1 Muribaculaceae bacterium
CGGCACACTTTACTCTAACGGAGCCATAATGAACGGAGATTATAGCAATCTGCAAACTCCGAATATTATTGAGATTTAGTCGATTGATCCTTTTATTTTTCTCATATTTCAGAATATTCTGGGTTGGAAGACTCCATGCAAATTTATTCATATTTCTTTGCACTGTCTAATAATTCTTTTCAAGTTTGGCATATTGATTTAGGGATTAGTGCCATTTTAACTCCTAAAAA
This sequence comes from Muribaculaceae bacterium, assembly GCA_022510445.1. Taxonomy (GTDB): domain Bacteria; phylum Bacteroidota; class Bacteroidia; order Bacteroidales; family Muribaculaceae; genus Lepagella. Next base: position 231 of record JAFLTN010000231.1, read on the forward strand.
TTTGGGGATTAGTGCCAAATATATTATCTTTGTCCCAAATTATTAATAAGATATGATTTTCAAAAGAAAACTTTATTCAGATATGCTGCTGTGGAAGCAGCAAAGCAATGGCTCTTCTGCTTTGCTAATAAAAGGAGCCAGGCGTGTTGGAAAGTCAACGCTCGCGAGGCAATTTGCTGAAAATGAATATGAGTCTTCTATAATAATTGATTTTGTAAAAAGTACCAAAGAGGTACGGTCGCTATTTGATGATATTTCAGACCTTGACTATATATTCATGCGTCTGCAAATGATATATAAAACCAACCTGAAAGAAAGAAAATCTGTAATCATTTTTGATGAGGTACAGAAATGTCCAAATGCACGTCAAGCAATTAAATATCTCGTAGAAGACGGCCGCTTTGATTATATAGAAACCGGCTCCCTGCTTTCCATACGGAAGAATGTGGAAGGTATAATCATTCCCAGTGAAGAAGAAGAACTGATCCTCAATCCGCTGGATTATGAAGAATTTTTATGGGCTTTGGGAGACGAAGTATCCATCCCCAACCTCAAAGCTTTTTTTGAGAAAAAAAGAGGACTTGGCGATGAAGCCAACAGAAGCCTGATGCGCCAGTTCAGATTATACATGCTTATAGGCGGTATGCCACAAGCAATCAAGGCATATCTTGAAACAAACAACATGGGAAGGGTTGACACCGTTAAAAGGCAAATTATTCGGTTATATGAAAAGGATTTTATGAAGATTGACCCTTCGGGAAATGCATCCCGACTTTTTCATGCCATTCCTTCCGAATTAACAAGAAACGCATCACGTTACACTGTAAAATCGGCAACCGATGGGGGACGGCAGTCACGATTGGCAGAAATCATTTCTGAGATGGAAGATTCGATGGTGGTAAATCTGGCCTACCATGCCAACGATCCTAACGTGGGAATGGCTCTGCATAGGGACTCAGACAGATACAAAATGTTTTTATGTGACACAGGGCTTTTCGTCACGTTGGCTTTTTGGGATAAAAAATTCACCGACAACATTATTTATGAAAAACTTCTTTCCGATAAGTTAAGT
>JAFLTN010000232.1 GCA_022510445.1 Muribaculaceae bacterium
ACTCTCGATCCCGTTGACGGTTTCGGGTTATTTTGTCTTGCCAGAATTCAACGTTGGATTTGGGGAGACGGTAGTATTTGCATCCCTCGTGTCCGTGCCAGAAACAACCGTGGATGAAAATAACGGTTTTGTATTTTCGCAGGACCAAATCGGGACTGCCGGGCAGTTTTTTGTTGTGCAGGCCGTATCTGTATCCTAAGGAATGGAGATACTTCCGCACAATCATTTCCGGCTTGGTGTCCTTCCCTTTTATGGCAGCCATACATTTATGACGCTGTTCCGGGGTCATAGTGTCGGCCATAGGCTATTGCTTTTTTTAATAAATGATTGGTTAATTTCAAAATTAAATAAAAGGTGAAAAAAAGAAAAATTTTGATAATCATTTGAGGGGCTTTTTTTCACCCATAGACAGACAAAAACAACAAGGGCTAAAGCCGCTTGGCCGGAGACAAACACCGAGGGCATGACGGGAAAGTTGAAAGGAGGATGGAATTAAGATCCTGAACCCGCCTTCGGCAGACAAAACTTGCTGAGGAAAACGTTTTGGGGGATTGGAATTTTGGGGAAATGGGCACGCGGAGTTTACACTCTTACTTGTAATATTTTTTGAGATTTATTGGGTATTTTATTGGGTACTTTCTCTCTAATATGTTTCTTCAGACTGATTAAAATCTCTCAGAGAATAAAATCAATGAAAGGACCCCCGACTCACCGGTTTTTGTGGAGGCTGCTATTGCGTAATCTTTTTTTCACCCATAGATAAACAAAAACAACAAGGGCTAAAGCCTCTTGTCCATAGACAAACACCGCTACCCTGACGGGAAAGTTTAAAGTGGAAAGGAGGATGGTATTGGAGAGGGGTAACATCCTGAACCCGCCTTCGGCAGACAAAACTATCACATCGGAATTTTTTTTGGCATTTCGAGGCAGGGATGCCTTCGCTCCAATGGTTTGCGCTTTTGGAGGCAGTGATGCCTCCGTTCCAATGGGGGATTCTGAAATTTATAAAAAAACTCCCGAGGGAGGGTCGGGAGTGAAATATTTTTCAGGCGATGGTCCGGATTCTTAATTTGAGGGGGCGCAGTCGGGTTGGCCCAACTGGATGTTTTTGATGTAATTGTCGAGCAGAATTTTGTCGGAACCATCCTTGCTTTGCTGCACGGCCCTATAACTGTCGAGCAATTTTCCAAATTGATACATGTCTACCTGTGCCTCGAAATTGGCGGAATACATGCCATGATTGCTCAGA
>JAFLTN010000233.1 GCA_022510445.1 Muribaculaceae bacterium
TCCGTCCGGCGCATGCTGAGGTCGGCGGTGTTTGTCTCCAGCCAAGAGGCTTTAGCCCGTGCTCTTTGTTACCTTTCGTAAAAATCTCCGCTCCCATCAGCGCCACCTTTCCCGCCAGGGAAACCGCGTGCCAAACTCCCCCAAATTCCAAAATTCCCTCAAAGCCCTCCCAATCCTCCTAAATCTCCTAGTTCTCCTAATTCTCCTAGTCCTTTTCCCCTCTATAATACCATTCTTCTTTCAACTTTCAACTTTCAACTTTCCACTTTCGCGCCAGCGTCGGTGTTTGTCTCCGGCCAAGTGGCTTTAGCCCTTGCTCTTTGTTACCTTTCGTAAAAACCTCCGCTCCCATCAGCGCCCACTTTCCCGTCAGGGTAGCGGTGTTTGTCTATGGGCAAGAGGCTTTAGCCCTTGCTCTTTGTCCCTTTCGTAAAAATCTCCGCTCCATTCAGCTCCCGGGGGAGCGTACCCTTTCCATTACCCAAAAAAGATTATTTCCGCGGAAACTCCGCTTCCCTCAGCGCCCTCTTTCCCATCAGGGAAACCGCGTGCCAAACTCCCCCAAATTCCAAAATCCACACCTAACACTCCCAGCTCTCCTAGTTCTCCTAGTTCTCCTAGATCTCCTAGTAAATAGTCATAAATTATCCAAAGAAGCAAGATAACATTCCCCTGCTTTCATTGCTCCTTAAATTTGCACCATGATTCGGACGGCGTCCATGTCTTGACTGTCCTCGAGTGTACAGCCATCTCCGACTCCCACCCGTCTCACAATCGTGCAAGAGAGCACGTCGCAGCCCACTGGAGCGGAGGCATCCCTGCCTCCAAATGCGAAAACCTCAATGGAGCGGAGGCATCAATAAATTAATTACCTATATTTTCAAAAATTTCTATTATTACCTATAAAGACTTTTCTTCCGTTTATAATATATATTCCCGGATTTAATTTAGTTATCTCCTCCATGGAATTACATACTTTTTTCCCATGAAGATCATAAATAAAACGGCTCCCTATAATAATATCATCGGTAGAAATTGTTTCAACACCATTTTCTAAACCGGGATCATTCGGAAGATCCCCAATAATCTCACCAAACTCCGACCAGACATCTGTAGACTCATATTTTGAAACACAGTTTTCTTGAACG
>JAFLTN010000234.1 GCA_022510445.1 Muribaculaceae bacterium
CTTTACTATTTGCTACTACCCCCCAGCAAGTTCCGCGTTGCTTCACTTATGCTGGGGTTCACCATAGTATAAGCTCTCCGAGCTATTTGAGTTTTTTGCTCATCATACCCCAGCAAGTTTCGCTACGCTCCACTTATGCTGGGGTTCACTATAGTGTAAACTCTTCGAGCTATTTTGAGTTTTTTCATCTGCATACCCCGGTAAGTGGTAAACGACTGGATAGCCCGAAGGGCTTATCAATTGTTAACCCCAGCATAAGTGAAGCGTAGCGGAACTTGCTGGGGTGGGAAATATCCTAAATAACTTCCTCGAAGAGGATGTCTATGTCAACATCCTCTCATCCCAAGCCATCCCTTCTTCAGATAGCATATGCTTGATTTCGTCCTCAAATGTGATCATCCTGTGATGATCCTTTTGATTCTTAATATATTCAATTACTTTATATCTATCAGATTCAGATTTAGAAAAGCCGAAATATTCCTTACCCCATCCTTCAAAATACGGAAAGAGTCTGCTCTGTTTGATCCATAGACTGCTGACGCGTTTAATTTCTGCTGCGAGATCAGCCATTGCTATTTTGGGGTGAATGTCTACAAAAACATGGATATGATTGGCTATACCTCCAATCCTCAACAGCTTACAGCCCTTTTGTCTAATTCTTTCCATATAAACCTGTATAAGGCATTTTCGTTTTCAGGGTCAATAGTCATTCTTCTACAATATGTGTTGAAGACAAAATGACAAAGTGAAAGTGTCTTGCTCATGGTTGCAAATTTAGTAAAATTATTGACAACCTCTCCGAGGTAGTTTTATATATCTTATCCATGACACCCCAGCAAGTTCCGCTTCGCTCCACTTATGCTGGGGTTCACTATAGTATAAGCTCTCCGAGCTATTAGAGTTTTTTCATCGTCATTCCCCGGCAAGTTTCGCTTCGCTTCACTTATGCCGGGGTTCACCATAGTATAAGCTCTCCGTCGCTCCCCAGCAAGTTCCGCTTCGCTCCACTTATGCTGGGGTTCACTATAGTGTAAGCTCTCCGAGCTATTAGAGTTTTTTCATCGTCATTCCCCGGCAAGTTTCGCTTCGCT
>JAFLTN010000235.1 GCA_022510445.1 Muribaculaceae bacterium
CTTTCGCTCGTGGGAGAAAGCAGTACATCATAAAAAGCCATGGCCTCTTCAGGGTTGGCTCTGTGATAGTCGTTGTCGAGGTCGCCAAGTGCAAAAATCCGGTATTGCCCCGGAGCGAGACCCATGATTGAAAATCTGCCTCGGTCGTCGGTTTTTGCCATCCTTTCGAATGGAAGAGTCGAGAATGCGGAATCGGCAAGATTAGAGTATACTCCCACCAACATCCCTTGCTGGGGTTCCAGATTTTCCGCTCCGAGCACCATCCCCGATATTTGAAGAGTGTCGATTTCCGGACCCGTGGAGAACGAATAAGAGAAGCTTGGAAGTTTGTTGCCCTCGTTGTTGTCTTCGATTGAATTGCCGAAATCTATGGTGTAGGTGGTGTTATCCAATAATGTGTCGTTGAATTGTATGGTGACGCGTCGGCCGTTTGAAGATACACGTGGCACCTGCTTCGAGGGAGGGGAGACCACCACGTTTGTGAAAGCATCCTTTACATTTACTATTTCATCGAATTCAAGATTAATACGCTGACGTTTCACGTTCACCGAGCCGGGAGCGGGATTGGCACTCACAAAGCGTGGCGCGTCCTCATCACGCGGGCCCCCCGTGGGATTGCCGATGGAGGCGCACGACACTCCAAGGATCATAAAAAAAATGCCGATAACCGTAAACAATCCGGCCTTGTGATTTTTCAAGTTAAGCTTTTGATATTTTGCCATTACTAATAACCTGTCAATAATTAAGAGCCCTTAATATCATAAGACAGATACATTAAGATTCCCATGATAGAAACTTTAAGATTCCCGGGCTCAGGCTTTCCAAGATTTAAAAGCAATTACAAAAATAAGCATACTATTCAACACTACAAAGTGATTGATACCACATTGCACGAAACTTTTACGGAGAGTGGAGTAAAAAAACAGGCTTTTAGAAGCCACGTCTGTCTTTATTCGGGATGTGTG
>JAFLTN010000236.1 GCA_022510445.1 Muribaculaceae bacterium
AAACGGGCATTCAAATATGCTCGGCAAGGCGAAGAGATACAACTGAAACCCAAAATTCTTGTCATTGATGAGTTGGAAATCCTCCACTTTGGAGAGGTTGACTCGGCAGAAAGAGCCGACAATGAAGACGCTCGTGAACGCATCAAATATCAGTCGAATAACCTCTGTGGCAAGCATCTCTCATTGACAATCAGGGTGGTATGCAGCAAGGGCACATACATCCGTGCGTTGGCTCGCGACATTGGGCAGGCGCTCGCCTCGGGAGGCTATCTGACCGACCTCATCCGCACACGCATCGGAGAGTACAGGCTGAAAGACTGCATGGACATCGAGCAGTTTCCGCAGTGGCTCGACACCCAAACATTAGAAACAGAAGAAAATTAACAATATGAAATTATCACAATTCAAATTCAAACTTCCAGAGGAGAAAATAGCCCTCTATCCCCGTACTTACGACCCCGAAACGAAGTTCTACAACCGTGATGAGGCAAAACTGATGGTTGTACACAAGCGCACAGGGGAGATTGAGCATCGTTTGTTCAAGGACATCACGGACTATTTTGAAGAGGGTGATGCGTTTATTTTCAACGATACGAAGGTGTTCCCAGCACGAATATATGGCAACAAGGAGAAGACTGGCGCTCGCATCGAGGTGTTCCTGCTTCGTGAACTCAATGAGGAACTGCACCTGTGGGATGTGCTGGTTGACCCTGCCAGAAAGATACGCATCGGCAACAAACTCTACTTCGGCAAAGACCAGTCGATTGTGGCAGAGGTCATCGACAACACCACATCTCGCGGTCGCACATTGAGGTTTCTCTACGACGGTTCGCACGATGTGTTCAAGCAGACCCTCTACTCTCTTGGCGAAGCACCAATCCCCGACGAAATACGCACTCGCCGCCCAACGGAGGAGGAAG
>JAFLTN010000237.1 GCA_022510445.1 Muribaculaceae bacterium
TATTCAGAAACTGTATGAGAAAAATTTTCCACGACGGAAGTTTCACGTAGTCTACACCGTCGGCCATTGTGTGCACCGGAGTCAAGCGTTTTGGATCTTCACCGCAGATTTTGGCCACCACTTTGCCATAGATAAAATATCCTGCCACGAGGACGATTACAGATATGATGAATGAAATCATTTCAAGGACCTGATTATTTTCTATTGATTTGTTTTTTCATGAATTTATTTCCCGCACCAACTAATCATTGAAATTTCCCACAAAATTACATAGAGAATCCCATTTAGAAAAGCAATTTCATTGCCACAAAATGCTAAAAGAATTTAAAAATACATTCCAACAAAAAAAGGAGGCAAGGTTACGCTGGCGCGAAAGTTAAAAGTTCAAAGTTCAAAGTTGAAAGGAAGATGGTATTTGAGAGGTGGAAACATCCTGAACCCGCCTTCGGCAGACAAAACAAAAAAAGGAGGCAAGGAAAGGTGATAAGACCTTTCGATGCCTCCTTGGTTTTTTGCGCATTTGGAGGCAAGATGCCTCCGCTCCATTGAGGGAAGCCTTTGCTCCAGAAGTTTTACGCTTTTGGAGGCAGGGATGCCTCCGCTCCATTGAGAGCCTCCTCTCAAATACCATTTCCTTTGCACTTTGAACTTTGCACTTTGAACTTTCCCGGAAGGGATAGGGGGAAATCTTTTTAGGCACGGTTTTTGTTAAGTTATTAAGAGGAACCCGTAGGCGTAAACGACATCAAGAATGCAATAACGGGTGTTTTTAAAGAATTGATTATGCTTAAACCATCCAGTGCCGAACAATCTTTCGAGAAAATTTCCAAACTTATAAATTCGTCACGTTTCAACGAGGCTTTTCTCTTGCTGAAACGTGAACTGACGGACAAACCGGGTCTCCGACCGAC
>JAFLTN010000238.1 GCA_022510445.1 Muribaculaceae bacterium
AACTTATTGCAGCAGCACCGGACTGGTGAGAACCACCCGTGAGTTTCTGAAGAGTGACGAGCCAAGTTCGCTGAGAGATCTGGATCCGGATAAGATCACTTCGAAGGATGTGTATGACGCGGCGATGGCCGGAGACAAGATGGCCAAGGAAATATTTGATTTCACCGGTACCAGACTCGGTGAGGCCCTGGCGGATTTCACAGCGTTTTCGAGCCCTGAAGCCTTCATTCTGTTCGGAGGACTGATGAAGAGCGGCGACCTGCTGCTTGAGCCTCTGAAGAAAGCCTTCGATAAGGAATTGCTGTTTATCTATAATGACAAGCCGAAGATTTTGATTTCGGAACTTAACGAAGACGACGGGGCAGTGCTTGGTGCCTCGGCTCTGGGCTGGGCTAACGCGAGCGAAGCATAACGCTTCGCTGACGCTCAGCGAAAGTTTAAAGTTTAAAGTTTAAAGTTGAAAGTTAAAAGCGAATAGTAATTGAGAGGAGGCTCTCAATGGAGCGGAGGCAAGCGCTTCGCTTCGCTTCGCGAAAGTTCAAAGTTTAAAGTTCAAAGTTTAAACCGAATAGTAATTGAGAGGAGGCTCTCAATGGAGCGGAGGCTTCCAGCCTCCAAAAGCGAAAAAGGTGGGAAAGTTGGAAAGTTGGAAGGGGGGAAAGTTTGAAAGTTACTATGTTTGCATTCTTGAAAGTTAGTAAGGTACACGGGCAACAGTCCTCCAGGGCTGCGCCGGACTTTTGAGGGTCCGCTTGCCTGTCGGCCGTTGCCCTGCGCATAGAAAAAAGCGTGTAAAGATTGAGTACTTTTGTAAAATGAAAAAAAACGAGTAAACAATCTAAACACGCCCAGATATGCAAAGGAACGAAATTAGTTTCAAAGGACAAAAAATTTTCAT
>JAFLTN010000239.1 GCA_022510445.1 Muribaculaceae bacterium
GTTGGAAAGTTGGAAGGTTGAAAAGTTGGAAAGTTAGAAGGTTAGAGGGTATGAAGGTTGGAAAGTGTTGGAGCGGAGGCTTCCAGCCTCCATAAGCCAAAACCTTGTCTTTCGTTAAAAATCTCCGCTTCCTTCTGCCCTTCGAATTGATTTTCCTTACCAAATAACCCATAGACAGACAAAACATCAATGAAAAGAGAAAATTTCCGCGGTGAATCCGCTAAGTTCAGCGCCAACTATTCCGGCAGGAATACCGCGTACCAACATCTTTTAAATTCCGGATGATCAAGGCCACCAAATTTCTTTGCGCTTCTGGAGGCTGGAAGCCTCCGCTCCACATGAAAAACGGAGCCCTCGGGCTCCGTTTTTATTGGATTGCGAATACTATTCGCTTTGAACTTTCAACTTTGAACTTTCAACTTTCGCGTCAGCGATAGCTATTCGCTTTAAACTTTCAACTTTGAACTTTAAACTTTACTGAGCGTTAGCGAAGTACCGCTTTTTTGCCGTTGATGATGTAGATCTGACCCTTAGCAGGATTGCTTACTTTCACACCCTGGAGGTTGTAGATAGCATCATCTTCAGTGAATCTGTAGAGAGCGTTCACAGCGTCGGTATCGTGTTCTGCATCAGTTTCGATAGTAATAGAATTTTCGTCTAAATTGATAGTTACCGTGAACTCACCACCTGTCCAGTTCGGGAATTCCCAATAGTAAGCCTCTTCTGACTCTTCATAAGCCATATCCATTTTGCCGTTATATACTCCGTCTGTGAAAGTAATTTCTTCTGTTTCACCTGAATCCGGAATAAATACAGTTCCATAAGGTGAAAGGAAGTTGAATGAGAATTCACCTGATTCAACTGTGAAAGTACCACTGTAAACACCATTTTCAT
>JAFLTN010000024.1 GCA_022510445.1 Muribaculaceae bacterium
TTTCACCTCGGGCGCCTGCGATTATGTCGACCCCGATAAAGGCATGGGGAATAAGGTCGTGTATGGCTTCAATCCTTGAGCGGAAAACAGAAGTGTCATAACGCCGGTTCATCAGTTTCAGAACCTTGTCGGAACCTGACTGAAGAGGTATATGGAAATGAGGCATGAAAGCTCTTGATTCGCGCGCCACCCAATTGATAATTTCATCAGTCAGAAGATTCGGTTCTATGGAGGATATGCGGAATCTCTCAATCCCTTCAACCTGATCAAGTGCCTTGATAAGTGAGAAAAAGTCCTGGCCGTTATCTTTGCCGAAGGTGCCTATATTGACACCGGTTATCACAATCTCCTTACCGCCGTTTAAGGCAACTTCCCGGGCAAGATCCACAAGATCGGGAATTACTCCGGAACGCGACCGGCCTCTTGCAAAAGGAATGGTGCAATAAGTGCAGAAATAGTCACATCCGTCCTGCACTTTCAGGAAATAGCGTGTTCTTTCCCCTCTTTCGCACGAAGGCATGAATCTGTCGATTGAGAGTCCGGGAGAGACTTTCACGGTTTTTTGCCGGTCAATAAGCCAGGAATCTAAAAATTCGGAAAGCCTTAATTTCTCATTTGACCCGAGAACCATTCCCACCCCCGGAAGGAGTGAGACTTCCTCGGGTTTCAGCTGGGCATAGCAACCGGTGACAATAATAGTGGCTTGCGGATATTTCCCGGCAAGATTCCGGATTAACCTGCGGGCTTTCTTATCGGCTGTTTCCGTAACTGAACAAGTGTTCACCACACAGATATCGGGAGTTTCACCAGGCTTGATTGAAGAGATGCCTTTTCCCTCAAGCATCTTTGAGAGAGTGGCGGTTTCGGCAAAATTAAGTTTGCAGCCAAGAGTGTGAAAAGAGGCTTTAAGATGCATATTCAATTCCCGGAAAAAAGGGATTTATAGTGCAAATTTAGCGAAAAACACATTAAAAGGATGTTAAAGATGGTGCTAAACCATAAAAATCAGGCTAAAATGCTTGACAAAGGGGGTCTTTAATCATTAACTTTGCATTCCCGAAAAAAATAATTTCGCAAAGAAATTAGATGAAAGGAGAAAAAGACGTCAAGATTTCATATTGGGCAGCGCATCTCACCACCATAATCAGTGTGACATTAGTATTGATTCTGGTCGGTATAATCGCGGTTATAACATTAAGTTCCCGAAGGGAAACTCGACGGCTTATGGAACAGCTTGAAGTGAGCGTGATCCTGAATGACACTGTTTCCGACAGTTATGCTTCCGTATTGATGAAAAGGATATGCAGCAAGCCATTTGCCATAGACGGCGGCTATATCAATAAAGAGGAAGCCATGCGTGCCTGGAAAGAAGACACGGGAGAGGATCTGGAAACCTTATTCGGTGTGAACCCCCTGTCACCAGAGATTTATTTTAAGGTGAAAGCAGATTATGCTTCACCCGACTCCCTTGCCGCAATCAATAACCGATTGGCAGGGTGGGCCGGAGTGGAGGAAGTGGCCGTGCCCGACTCTGAAATGGTTAGCGCTATGAATCGTAACATAAGCAGCATGGCAATAATTTTGGGGGTTATAGCCTTAGTTATGGTCATAATCTCTTTTGTTCTGATTAATAATACCGTGCATCTCACCATCTATGCGCGACGCTTTACTATACACACTATGCAGCTTGTGGGAGCCACCAATGGTTTCATACGGCGTCCCTTTGTGACAAACAACCTGTTGGCCGGACTCATAGCAGCTTTGGTGGCTTCCGGAATTCTGGCCTTATCTTTGGGTGTAGCTCCCAGGTTCGGTCTTGACGATGTCGCGCATTATGTTCCCTGGTGGATGTTTGCCTGTGTGGCAGGAGGAATGATAATTGCCGGTCCTGCATTATGCGGCCTTGCAGCATCGCTTGCTACATCAAGATATCTTAAAAAAGATTACGACGAATTGTTCCGCTGATTTCGAGTCAGCATTTTCCAAAAAAATTAACAGCCTATGGCATCTAAATTAAAACCGGATACCCGCAAGGAACCGCTGTCAATACAGAAAATGACCCAAAAAGAGAGAGCTTTCTCTCCGCTTAATTTCTGGCTTATGGGAGGATGTTTAATCCTGATTGTTCTTGGCTTTTTGCTCATGAGCGGAGGCGGGAGCACCGTAGAGGGCGGATTTAATCCGGAAATCTTCAGCACCCGGAGAATAGTGGTAGGACCACTTCTGGCCTTCCTGGGATTTCTCCTGATGGCTTTTGCCATAATAATCTCTCCCGAGAAATTGAAACTGAAGAAATAAAATAAAGATCATATGGAATGGTTAGACGCCCTTATCCTGGGCATAGTGCAGGGACTTGCCGAATATCTGCCGATAAGTTCAAGCGGACATCTTGAGATTTTCCGTGAGATTCTCGGCATAGATCTTCCCTCAGACAAGATACTCCAGTTTGATATAATTCTGCATGCGGCTACGGTATGCTCCACCATAGTAATTTTATGGCCCTCCTTTTCACGTCTTTGCACCTCCTTTTTCGGATTTAAGAGAGATGCTGAATTCTATATGGTCTGGAAAATTATCTTTTCCTGCATTCCTGTAGCCTTTGTAGGCTTTTTTCTGAAAGATTACGTAGAAGAGTTCTTTGGAAACGGCCTGTTGGTGGTGGGGATATGTCTCATAGTGACCGCAGCGCTCCTTGCTTTTGCCCATTTCACCGATGAGAAGCCGGGAGGGGGCATGGAAAAGGCCGACAAGGGAAGAGATATCACCTGGCTTGATGCATTTGTGATAGGTTGTGCCCAGGCGGTAGCCGTGCTTCCCGGTCTTAGCCGTTCCGGCACCACCATAGCCACAGGTATCATAATAGGCGACAAAAGGTCGAAAGTGGCATATTTTTCCTTCCTTATGGTTATAATCCCGATCGTTGGTGAGGCTCTGTTAGATCTCAAGGAATTGGTAAGTACTCCTTCCCAGCAGGGCGACACAAGCATCGGAGTCCTTTCATTGGTGATAGGTTTTGTGGCATCTTTCACTGTTGGTTGCTGCGCCTGCAAATGGATGATTAATCTTGTGAGGCGTGGAAAACTTGTCTGGTTTTCCATCTATTGCGTGGTGATGGGCGTCATCTGCATCCTCTGGCGATAATTATAATAGTCTTAATCCCTTTTTCAGAATGGATTTTATAACAGGAGAAATAATAGGAATCGACAAACCTTTAGGATGGACATCCTTTGATGCTGTGAAGCGAATCAGAGGAGCAATCCAGCGTCGGCTTCATGTCAAGAAATTCAAGGTTGGACATGCCGGTACACTTGATCCCCTTGCCACCGGGGTCCTGATTATCTGCACAGGGCGGGCCACAAAAAAGATTGAAGAGATTCAGAGCGGGAAAAAAGAGTATGTTGCCACCGTCTCATTGGGAGCTACAACTCCCAGTTTCGATCTGGAAACAGAAATAGATGGGGTTTATCCCTGGGAACATATAGATGAAGAGATGGCGAAGTCGGCCCTTGAATCGTTCATAGGGCAGTCTATGCAGGTGCCACCCGTTTTTTCTGCAGTAAAAGTAGAAGGGAAAAGGGCCTATAAATATGCAAGAAACGGCCGGGAGCTCGAGCTAAAAGCCAAGCCGGTCAACATAGAGGAGGTGGAATTCATAAGTCTTGACGGACGAGAACTCACCTTCCGAGTGGTTTGTGGAAAGGGCACATACATCAGAGCCATGGCGAGAGACCTTGGGTTAAAGCTCAACAGCGGAGCCCATCTGATTGCCCTGAGGAGGACTAAGATAGGCAATATCGGAATCGGTGATTGCCTGTCAATAGATGATGCTTTAGAAAAAATAGCTTCTGAAGAACTAACATTTCCTGATAATATTAATTAATCCGTCACAGAGAATTGACGGAATATCCCGGACGGCAGCAAATCTGCCTCTCCCCGATTAAACTAAAACAATATGAAATTATCACAATTCAAATTCAAACTCCCCGAAAACCTGATTGCCCAGGAACCGTCTGAAAACCGTGATGAATGTCGGCTGATGGTTCTGGATGCCAATAACGGTAAGATTGAACACCGCATTTTTAAAGATGTGATTGAATATTTCGATGCCGGAGATGTAATGATATTCAATGACACCAAAGTCTTTCCTGCCCGACTGTTTGGCAATAAGGAGAAGACCGGGGCAAGAATTGAGGTTTTCCTTCTCCGGGAATTAAACATAGAAAACAAGTTCTGGGACGTTCTGGTTGAACCGGCAAGAAAGATCAGGATCGGGAATAAGCTCTATTTCGGAGAAGATGATTCAATGGTGGCAGAGGTCATCGACAACACAACTGCGAGAGGGAGGACATTGCGCTTCCTTTATGACGGGCCTCATGATGAATTCAAGGAGATTCTTTATTCCATGGGGGAAACTCCCTTACCCGATTATATAAAAAGAAAGGTTGAAGAATGGGATGCGGAAAGATATCAGTGTATTTTTGCAAAAAACGAAGGGGCGGTGATGGCTCCGGCTGCAGGCATGCATTTCAGCCGTGAACTTATGAAAAGGCTGGAGATAAAAGGCGTTGAAAGAGGGTTCCTCACACTCCACAGCGGCCAGGGAAATTTCAAGGATATAGATGTGGAAGATCTCACCAAACACAGGATGGACAGCGAGGAGATGTTTGTCGACGAAACTTTGGTGGATATGGTCAATGCTGCAAAAGATGCGGATAAGAATGTTTGTGCAGTCGGCACTTCAGTCCTCCGCGCGGTTGCCACGGCAGTGTGTATGAACGGACATCTGATGACCTACGAAGGATGGACCAACAAATTTATCTTCCCTCCATACGACTTCACGGTCTGCAATTCGATGATATCTAATTTCCATCTGCCGTTGAGCACTATGTTGATGATGGTGGCAGCCTTTGGCGGTTATGACACGGTCATGAAGGCTTATGAAGTGGCAGTGAAGGAGAAATATCATTTCGGAGCATATGGCGATGCCATGCTAATTCTTCGACGCTGATCACAGCACTCCGAAAACAATAGAGATTTATAAGGGAATCACGTTTCAGGGAGTTCGATCCGGAAAGTGGTTCCCTTTCCTATTTCTGAATCCTTTACAAAGATTTTTCCTCCGTGATATTCCTCAATGATTCGTTTCACCAGAGTGAGTCCGAGTCCCCATCCGCGTTTCTTGGTGGTAAATCCCGGAGAGAAGACGTTCTTGAAATTCTTACGTGCTATCCCTTTCCCGGTGTCTTTCACTTCAATCCAAAGTTTCCCTTTTTCCTTCCCGGTGGAGATTGTAAGGGTCCCCTCTCCGTCCATGGCGTCGACGGCATTTTTTGTAAGATTTTCCATCACCCATTCAAAGAGAGGTTCTGAGATCATGACTCCGGCATCGTCGTCCGGGAATTTCATTGTCAGCTTCACTTTCCCGGAGATTCTGTTTTTCATGTATTGAAGAGAATTTTCGACCGCCTTGTTGAGATAGTCGAGCTGCAGTTCAGGCTTCGATCCTATTTTAGAAAATCTTTCGGCAATCACGGAAAGCCGGTTGATATCCTTATTCATCTCTTCAGTGATCTCCTTTTCAGTGCCGGTTGATGCAAGATATTCATTCCAGGCCATCAAAGATGAAATAGGAGTGCCAAGCTGATGTGCGGTCTCTTTTGATAGACCGGCCCAGACTCTGTTTTGCTCCGCTTTCTTGGTATAAATCACAGCGGCATAGATTATTAAGGCAAGCACAATCATTACTCCTAACTGGATATAAGGATACCAGCTGAGACGTTTCAGGAGGATTGAATCTTCGTAATAAATAAACTGATAGGTGTTCAGATAGACTTCTACAGGGATGAAATGATTATGAGATGCCGCCACCTGAGCCAGGGGTCGTCCCCCGGCTGCCTGTTTTAACCGGTTTGTCAGAAATTCCTGATTCTCAGGCGACAGATCGGTAAAGGAGGAAACCTCCTTATCTTTACTGTCGGGAAGTTCAAAATTTCTGAAATCCTGAATATTATAGGATGAGTCGGCGACAAGCACCGGAATGGAATTGTTCTGGCTTATGATGTCAAGGAGAAACTCAACATCCGTATCTATGTCTGATTTTGCCAGACGTTCCGTGGCGCTCGCCCAAATATCCATTCTTTCGCGTTCCTGACGTGCCAGTTCCTTCACAAGACTGTTGCTTGCGATAAGGAAAGCCGCCACGGCTATAATTGTGATAACCATGAAGGCGTATTTGGCTGTGCGCTGGCGTTCGTAGATTCCCACTGATAGAAATTGGAATTAGCGTTTCGATTCCTTTGACTCCACTTTTATTTCAGTGAATTCTACATCTGAGACCTGGCTTTCATGGAAGGTTCCTTGTGAAGATGTGAAAGTTTTCTCGGCAGAGGAAAATTCTTTTGTCTCCACATATTCCACATCTTCGGCATATTCTTTTGGAATTATGGAACCGTTGTGGTCGGAATGGTAATAATCTCTCCTTCCGCTTCCCCCTGAATAATATCCTTGCGATGAACCGGCATTTCTATGATAATCATCGTTTTCATGTGAACGTCCGGTTCTTCCTTTCTTTTTTTCACGAGGGGGCATACCCATGGCCTGACGCAGATAATTGTCGGCCTTTTCCATAGCCTTACGCTTGAGCCATTTTGAAATAGCAGGCCAGCATAAGGAGAAAAATAAGACGATGAGTAATAAAATGGCGATTCCTCTCATCTTTATTTTTGTTTGGTTAATGCCAGTGAACAGAGCACATAGAAAATTATCACCCAGAAGAGTCCGGAAGTGCCTAATGCGAAGCAGAATATTGCTGTTGCGATTACGACCAGGCAGACAGGGAGATTATTTTTCACTGAATAATCCTTTATCTTGAGAGAGAACATCTTTATGCCGGAATTCATTAGCCAACATTCCACAATTAGGAAAGGCAGGAAAACATACCATATGGAAAGAAATTCTACTCCGCGCCAGATCAGGGCTGCGTAGCCAATCCAGAAAATGGCATTTGCAGGCACCGGCATGCCGATGAAATTGACCGACTGGCGGCTGTCGACATTGAAACGGGCCAGACGGTAGGCTGCTGAGACGGGTATCAGGATAGTGGTCCAGCAAAGCCATGGATCAACAGCCATGCTTCTCAACAGAAAAAATAGGACAATGCATGGAGCGACTCCGAAAGTGACCACATCGCAAAGCGAATCAAGTTCTTTGCCGACCTGGGAATAGGCATTCAGGAGTCTTGCTGAGAAACCGTCGAAGAAATCGGCGAGAGCTCCGATAGCAATAAAAATAAAGGCCCATTGAAACCCCTTCAGTCCCCAGAGGTCACCGATGCCGTAGGAGGCGGTGATAATTGCGAGAGTGCCTGCAGATATATTGAGACAGGTGAGGAGATTCGGGAAATTGCTTCTTATAGTTTTCATAATTATTCAACTTTGGATGGAAGATGCGCCACAGGGGTGATTCCTCCCTTGACTTTCTGATTCATTTTGACCAGTATCTCTGAATTAGTGGGGAGATATAGATCGACCCTTGATCCGAATTTAATAAAACCGAGATGCCAGTCTATATCTGCCTTGTGCCCTTTTCGCGCATAGGTTACAATCCTGCGTGCCATAGCTCCGGCAATCTGCCGGGCAGTGATGCGATGTCCTCCGGGAGTGACCATGCCTACGGTGCTCCTTTCGTTTTCCGTGCTTGATTTCGGCAGATAGGCAGCGATGAATCTTCCCTTATGATGGCGCACATATTCCACGGTTCCGTCAACCGGATACCAGTTGGCGTGCACATTAAAAGGAGACATGAACACGGAAAGCATAATGGCTTCGGTCTTAAGATATTCCGGCTCATTAACCTTTTCAATGGCTACAACCTTACCATCGACAGAACTGACCACCGTGTCTTTCCTATTGCCGCGGTAATGACGTTTCGGGCTACGGAAAAAATTGAACACGAAAAGATAGGCCACCACCGAAATGGAGGAGAAAATAATTGGTAGCACCACTGGCGGCATAAAAAGCCAAACGGGCACATTCAGCGCCCCGATAACCAAGAACAGGAGTATCAGTATGTTCGTGCCTTCCCGATGGATTTTCACGTTGGCAATTTTATGAAATTCCGGCCTCTTTCAAATTGCATGAAAGAAAGCTCTGTATATTGCAAAATTAGACTTTTTATCTCTGTTTCGCAAATTTTAAGTACCTTTACACACTATTTTGGAACACCTTTTTTCTCTATGTCGGAAAAGAAAGCATTGCTGATTATAAATCCCGTGTCGGGCACCAGGTCGAAACATGGCCTGGGCAAATTCGTCACAACCCGGCTTTCAGAATCAGACATCAAGGTAAAGACAGCTCTGACGAAGAAGTCGGGCGATGCAATGAAGATGGCAAGGGAAGCTGCAGAAAGCGGATTCGACATGGTGATCACAGCAGGAGGAGACGGCACGGTTAATGAGGTTGCCAACGGACTCGCCTTTACTGACTGCCGTCTGGGAATCCTTCCGTTCGGTTCCGGCAACGGTCTTGCAAGATCTTTGGGTATCCCCCAGGATATTTATGCTGCCCTTAAAGTGATTGAAGATAGCCATTCGGTTTGTTGTGATCGTGGGCTTGCCAACGGAAAGCCGTTCTACTGCACTTTCGGCATAGGTTTCGACGCCACCGTGAGTGAAAAATTCGCTAATGAGAAAAGAAGGGGGAGATCCACCTATATCAGAAGCGTATTGAGAGAATTCCTGAATTATAAAAGCCAGTCGTATGCCATTCTGATAGATGGAAAGGTAATCACCGAGAAAGCTTTGATAATAGCGGTTTGCAACGCATCGCAATATGGCAACAACGCCTATATCGCTCCTAAGGCAAAACTCACCGACGGCTTTCTCGATATCACTGTGGTGCATAGCGGTAATCCGTTTTCAAATATCTTCGTGGGTGTGGATCTTATGGCCGGAAACATTGATAAAAACCGGAGTATAGAAACTTTCAAGACCCCATCAGTGACCATTACCCGGCTAAGCGACGGTCCGGTTCATCTTGACGGCGAACCCCTGCAGATGGGCCATAAGATCGACATTGTCTGTGAACCGGCTACACTTAATGTATTTGCCCCGGAAAAGGAGATTATGTTCAGACCGATCGTTTCTCCACTCAGAGCTATGTTTGACGATATCCGTTATGACCTTATGGATAAAATCAGACATCTGGATTAAAAGCTCAAAATAACATCGTGATGAAGGGAATTTTTCCGAAATATGCATTTCTTTTTTTATTGCTAAGTTCCCTGCTATGCATTGAAACAGGAGCACAGCTTGTCCCTGTAAAGAACCAGACCCAATTCACCGACTCCATACGCAAAGAGCTTGACTACGGACCCTACTACGGTCTCTATAAAGACAATTATTTTGTTGTCGGCACAAAGTTCCCCGGCATTCCAAGCAAAAATAATTCAGACGTAAAATTCCAGATATCATTCGGCATCCGTCTGACTAACGCTGTTTTGCCCTGGAACACCTTCCTTTTTCTGACCTATACCCAGAAAACTTTCTGGAATGTCTTTCAGGAGTCGATGCCGATGGGAGACATAAATTTTAACCCTGCGTTGGGATGGTCAAAGCCATTCTTCAGCAACAACCGGTATGTGGGTAAGATGACCCTGATGGTGGAACACGAAAGTAACGGTCGCGACGGTCCCGATTCAAGAAGCTGGAACCGGGTGTCGCTCTCCGGTTCTGTCATGATTGATGAATGGATAATGGTTCACGCCAAGGCATGGATACCGATTATCGACAGCGGTAACAACAAGGATATATTGAAATATTGCGGAATTTATCAGAGCGGTCTGGTGGTCAGCACACCGGATAAAAAATTCTCCTTTAGCCTCACCTGGGTGAAACGTGCCGGGCTCAATCTGAATTTCAACACCATCTCAGAGTTCTCCTGGAGGGTGCATAAAAAGTCAAACCTCAACCTGTTTGCCCAGTATTATAACGGCTATGGAGAGGATCTCCTGCATTATAAGGAATTCCGCTCCATGTTGAGGATAGGCCTCGTATTCAAGCCTAAGTTTTTCTCGGAATTTTAAGGTGTCTTCCCCCGGATTTCTTATATGTCAGGAGGGATTGCTGACTTCTACTTTGGAAGTGGGAGGAAGTGTGCGGTTTCTTTCGTCACACTGTTCCACAATACTGTCGGCAAGAAGATAGAAAGCCAACGCTTCGGGATTTGCATTGTCAAGAGTGCCTGTCAGCGATTTGGCTACGAGGGAATTGGAAGTAGGCGCGCCCCGGTCGGCATCGGTGCAAATTGCGGCCACAAGAGGAATCTGCACCAGAAGTTTCACACCTGATTCTTCGGCGAGTCTGATCCCGCCTCCGTTGCCGAAGAGATAATATTTCTCTTCGGGATGCGACGCCGGAGTGAACCACGACATATTTTCCACGATTCCTAATACAGGAACGTTTATTTTATCTTCCTTAAACATGGCGATACCTTTCCTCGCGTCGGCAAGAGCCACTTCCTGTGGGGTCGTCACGATAACAACTCCGGTGATTGCCAGGGTCTGGACTAAGGTAAGATGAATGTCGCTGGTGCCCGGTGGCATATCAATGATGAAATAGTCGAGTTCGCCCCACCATGCATCATTGATCAGTTGTCTTAGAGCATTGCTGGCCATGCTCCCGCGCCATAACACTGCATTCTCCTTGGGAACCAGGAAGCCGATGCTGAGCATCTTAACCCCATATTTTTCAATAGGTTCGATCCAGTCCCGTCCATCCTGATTCACCATATAGACCGGTTCATCCTCCACTCCGAACATTTTAGGCATGGAGGGTCCGAAGATATCGGCGTCAAGAAGCCCTACCTTATATCCCTTTGCAGCGAGTGCAATCGCCACATTGGCAGCCACAGTGGATTTGCCCACACCCCCTTTACCTGAGGAAATGCCGATTATATTTTTGACACCCGGCAGAACGGGCCGTGGTTTCGGAGCAGGTTGCGCCTTGAATTTTACCCGGATGTTACCCTTGATGTCTACATCCTTTCCGAGCTTTGATTCTATGGCGCTTTCCGCCATCCTCACAACACTCTTCACAAAGGGATCGGTAGGCCTGTCAAAAATCAGGGAGAAAGAGACTTTGTTGCCTTCAATCCGGATATCATCCTCGATCATGCCGTTTTCAGCCAAGGATTTTCCATTGCCGGGATATCTGACGCCGGCAAGTGCGTCAACTATAAGATTCGGATAAATGGTCATGTTTTAAGGTAATGGTTGAGATGGGGAAATTGTATGCCGCGGATAGGCACGGTAATCGTCACGGGGAATATCGTCTGTTTCTGGTTCTGCAAATGTCTCGCGGAGTTCCGGTCGGAAAGAGATCAGCTTGATCTTTTTCCCTCTCGAAAGCCATTGTGATTCATAGAATGTCTTGATAGAGGAAACCGGATCGGCGAGCCCTGAACCGTAAAGATCATCCGTCGCTGAAATAATCTCAAAATCATTGCTGGTTATCATCCTCCTTGTGTATTCAAAGAGAAAAGGGGAGTCGGTCTTGAGATGAATTATTCCTCCAGGTTTCAGTATGTTCAGATAAAGCGAGATGAAGCGTGTGGAAGTGAGCCGTTTCCTTGTCTTTTGCATCTGCGGGTCGGGAAAAGTGATCCAGATTTCGTCAATTTCTGATGGTGAGAAGAAATTATCGATGTTTTCTATTTCTGTTCTCAGGAACGCGGCATTCCTTATTCCGGAGGCCTCAATCTCCCTGGCTCCGCTCCAGATTCTGGCACCCTTGATGTCTACTCCGATGTAGTTGCCTTCAGAGTCAGCTTTTGCAAGAGCCACGGTGTATTCTCCTTTTCCGCAACCTAACTCAACGATTATCCGGCCTTTATTCCCGAAAACATTATCGTTCCATTTTCCTTTGTGGGGAAATCCCTCTTCCAGAAGTCTTTCACGCGGATATTGAAAGACAAAAGGCATTTTGTCAATCTCAGCAAATTTTTTCAGTTTGTTTTTGCCCATCAGCTTATCACTAAGATTTTGCCCACTTTCGAGAATGAGCCTGACTCATCGCCCGGCGACACAAGGATATAATAAACTCCACTACCCACTCGACGATAGTTAACATCGGAGATGTCCCATTTCAGTTCAAACCCTTCCATGCGCCCGAGTTCCTTGACCAGGTTACCGGCAGAATCAGCTATTTTTACAATAGAGCCTTCCGGGATATCGGTAATTGTCACATATCCTGTAAAATCGGGCCTGACAGGATTGGGATAAACTTTGATGTCAGACTTTTCCTCACTTTTTGCACCCGGGAGGAAGTATTCTGCCATACCCATTGTGGTGGAAAGGAGAATGGAATTTGACTGAGGGCTATAAACCACCCCGATCACCTCATCGGAAGGCATGGGGCTGTTGTCGGTATTGAATTCGGAGATAATCTCCCTGCCGTCGGAAGATGTGCAGATAAGACCACCCCCCGTAGCAAACCATTTGCGTCCGGCACTGTCGGAAGTAAGTCCGTAGACTGCCACTCCGTCGAGAAGATAATCGGCTAAGTTTGTACCGTCGTTTCGTGACACTTTCACACGGTTCACCATGTAATTGCCATTGACAGTCTGTTTCGGGTCAATATAGAAAACGCCGTCGTTATGTCCCATCCATACATATCCTGTGGAAGGATCTTCCCATGCAAATGTCACATAATTGATGGTTAGGACATTTCCGTCTCTGTCAACATAATCCTGGAAACGGTAGACCGTATCATCGGAATCGACAGCGGGAGTGCCGTTGGTGTCGATTATCGCTATCTGGTCGTTGGTCATATTCTTCACATAAAGAATCAGACCGTTGCCTGTTTTCAAAAGTGGCAGGAGGAAACTATAGTTTGAAACTCCGAGGTTCGCCGTGATGTCGAGCTGCAAGGGGAGACGTATGTTGTCGGCCGAAGTAGTGGCCTTCCTGTCTTCTGCAGTCCAGCAGAAGAAAGTCAGTTTCGGAGGAGTCTGGTTTCTCCAGTCGGGGAAACACATCCAGAGGTTGCCTTTGCTGTCGAATGTGGGAGGCGAGAAGTTACACCAGCCGTAATAGACGAGTTCATTCGGAATGAAGCCTACGAAATCATCCTTTCCGGCGAGAGGATCGTTGGGGTAGGAGATATGAATGAAGTCATCAGGATTGTTCAGATTCATTCTCACGAAACCGTTTTTAGGCGACGAAACGATAGCATAAGAGGGATCAACCGGATCCACAGCCACTCCGTTAGGATTTATCATCACATCACCCCTTTCCGGGTCGGTATACAAGGGTGAATAATTCTTCCATCTCCCGTTTTTGAGGCCGCTTAAGAGAAACGGATCGTTGTCGGGATATGATACGAAATGACGAAGGCTTCCGTAATTCAGGGCAAGGACTCCATAATCGGGATGAACTGCAAATTTAGGACTTAAAAACGGGGCCGGCGCATCAGGCAGCATAAAGTTTTTTGTTATCGTCCAGCTGTTATCATTTGCCGGTTTTACCGATTGCAGACCTTTACGGCTTTCCCCGAGCCAGAATTCCTTCAGGTCGTAGCTTCCTACAGCAGAATTCCTGAAATTCTCGGGGCGTGGCATGGTAACGGGTTCCCCGTCTTTTGAAATCTGATGAATCGCCAGGTCGGTCGTCACCAGTATTCCTTGTGGCGTGTTTTCTACATTTACAATCTTACCTGAAGCTATATCTTTTGAAGTCATGCCATACCCGTCGAGGGTGATGACCTTTATGCTTTGTCCCGGCACATTCCCGAGAATGAGCACCGCTTTGCCGTCACCTAAAGGATAAAGGGCGAGAGGATTATCGAATTCACCTAAAGTCTCATATTCGGAAAGGGAAAACCTCGGAGATGAAACGGGTGCTCCGATTATCTGATTATCACGGATTGCATAAAAGAAATCTCCGATCCGGCACACTGATTTTAAAGGAATATGGTAAAGCCGGCTTTCTGCAATCTCGCCTTTGCGGTCATTTAGGGCTACATATCCGAAATCAGTGGCAAGATAAACCCGGTCATTTTTAGGATCTGAGGAGATTGAATTCACTTTCCTCGAGAAACCCGGATTGTCAAGTCGATAATAGGGAATGTTGGTGACACTTCCGTCGTCGTGCAGGAGATCGATGTCATAATTGGAATAAACCACTGTGAGATATTTTTTCTCCGGATTATATTGTAGCTCCTGCACTATATTGTATGCCAATAGGTTGTCGGTCGACAGCGAGATTAATTCATCGCCCGCTTTGTCATACCGGAACAAGGTGTAGTAGGGTTCGATATTGGCTGCAGCCGGGAAAGTCCTGGAAGTGAAATAAACAAATTCGGGAGAATCCACCACATGGTTCACAAATTCATCGAAACTCACGTGCATTCTCCAATTGGAATCAGCTGATATTCCGGAACTGATTGTTAACGTTAGGATTAAGGGAATAATTCTTTTCATCTGAATGGAATAAAAGAGAGAATAAAGATGATTCAACGATTCTTTGAAATGAATTCCGCAAGTTTAGCCATAGCTCTTCCGCGGTGGGAGATACTGTTTTTATCTTCCGGTTTCATTTCTGCAAAAGAGATGTCGGAATTTTCAGGCACGAAAACGGGGTCATAGCCGAATCCGGCAGCCCCTTTCAAGTCTTTTGCGATATGACCGCTCACCGACCCCTCGAATAGGTGTTCCCGACCATCAAGAATAAGAGCCACGACAGTGGAAAATTTAGCCGAACGGTTATCCACGCCGTTAAGTTTCTCAAGGAGAAGACGGATATTGTCGGCCGGAGAACAATGTTTGCCGGCAAAGCGTGCGCTATACACCCCGGGAGCTCCGTCAAGAGCATCAACCATGAGGCCGGTATCGTCGGCAAAACAGTCGACTCCATATTTTGAATTGATCCATCGTGCCTTAATAAGTGCATTCCCTGCCAGAGTCTCGGCAGTTTCGGGAATATCGTCATGACATCCTATCTGCTCGAGTGAAAGCACATTGACCATTCCGGCAAGGATAGCCCTTGCCTCCTCTAATTTATGGGGGTTATTTGTTGCGAAAACTATTTCCGGGAGGTTAGAATTCATCTTAATTCAAGGTTATATGATAAACGCGGCATTGCCGCGTTTATTTTAATTACACAACGATATTGACAATCCTGCCGGGCACAACGATGACTTTCTTCGGAGGGTTGCCGTTGAGCCATTTGGCTGCGTCAGGCGATGCAAGAGCAGCTTTTTCCACGGCCTCTTTGTCTGCGGATGCATCCACTTCGATTGTAAATCTTGTCTTGCCGTTGAAGCTTACAGGATATTTAACCGAATTTTCTTTCAGATATTTTTCATCATATTGCGGCCACGGAGCATCGGCCACCGTGGTGTCGTTGCCAAGCCTGTGCCAGAACTCTTCTGCGATATGGGGAGCGAACGGCGCAAGAACCCTTGCAAAGATATCCATAGTTTCGGCGTTTGCCGATTTCTGCTGCCCCAGCTCGTTAAGAGCAACCATGAAAGCTGCCACAGAAGTGTTGAAAGAGAAGTTTTCGATATCTCCTGTCACTTTCTTTATAAGCTTATGCATAGTCTTGGCCTCTTCAGGAGTCATTTCCCTGCGACCGGCCTCGAGAGCCTTGTTGAAATGGGCCCAAAGTTTCTTGAGGAAACGGTTGGAACCGTCAATTCCGTTTGTATCCCAGGGTTTTGACTGTTCGAGCGGTCCTAAGAACATCTCATAAAGCCTGAGGGTGTCGGCTCCGTATCTTTCTACGATGTCGTCGGGATTGACAACGTTGAACATTGATTTCGACATTTTCTCCACGGCATTACCGCAAACATATTTGCCGTCTTCAAGAATAAATTCGGCATCGGCGAAGTCGGGTCGCCAGTGCTTGAAACGTTCCGTGTCAAGGATATCGTTATCCACAAGACTTATGTCTACTCGTATCGGTGTGGTTTCATAATTATCCTTCAGACCCTTGCTCACAAAGGTGTTTGAGTCTTTGATCCTGTAGACGAAGTTGCTTCGCCCCTGGATCATTCCCTGGTTTACCAGTTTTTTATAAGGTTCCGGTTCCACCACGAGTCCAAGGTCAAATAGGAACTTGTTCCAGAATCTTGAATAAATGAGATGGCCGGTGGCATGTTCCGATCCGCCGATATAGAGATCCACGTCGCGCCAGTATTCATTGGCCTCTTTACCCACAAGGGCCTCATTGTTATGAGGATCCATATAGCGCAGGTAATATGCACTTGAGCCGGCGAAACCCGGCATTGTGCACAATTCGATCGGGTAACCTTCGGGAGTCTTCCAGTTCTTAGCCCTTCCTAAAGGGGGCTCTCCGTTGGAAGTGGGCAGATAGGAATCCACTTCGGGAAGCTGCAGCGGCAGATCCTTCTCTTCCATCTGACAGGCAATCCCGTCTTTGTAATAGATAGGGAATGGTTCTCCCCAATATCTCTGTCTCGAGAATATGGCGTCGCGAAGCCTATAGTTCACCTTCACTTTCCCGATACCCTCTTTCTCTATAAATTCCTTAGTCTTCTTTATGGCCTCTTTCACTGTGAGTCCGTTGAGGTTAAGACGCTCATTGGCGGAATTTATCATACGTCCCTCTTTGGCATCGAAACTCTCCTGACTTACATCTGCACCCTCTATGAGCGGAATAACCGGAAGGTTGAACCTGCGTGCAAATGCATAGTCACGTGAGTCGTGGGCTGGCACAGCCATGATAGCTCCGGTTCCATAACCGGCAAGCACATAATCGCTTATCCAGACAGGGATTTTTTCTCCGGAAATCGGGTTGACTGCATAGCTTCCTGTAAACACGCCGCTTACCTTCTTGTCGATCTGGCGTTCACGCTCAGTTTTTCTTGACACCAGTTCAAGGTAATCCTCCACCTCTTTTCGTTGCTCGTCGGTGACAAGTTTCTCGACATATTGAGACTCGGGGGCAAGCACCATGAAGGTGACGCCGAAAGCTGTGTCAGCTCGGGTTGTGAATATTTCAAGTCCGAAATCTTTCCCCACCACCGGGAAAATCATCTCTGCGCCTTCGCTTCTGCCAATCCAGTTTCTTTGAGTCTCTTTCAATGATTCAGTCCAGGCGAGACCTTCCAGATCGTCGAGGAGCCGTTGTGCATAGGCAGAAACCCGGAGCAGCCATTGGGTCATGACCTTCTGCTCGACAGGGTGTCCGCCTCTTACGCTAAGACCTTCGCTCACTTCGTCGTTGGCAAGGACAGTGCCCAAAGCTTCGCACCAGTTCACCATGCTTTCTCCCTGATAGGCTATCCGATAGTTCATCAGCACGTCAGACTTCTCTTTCTCGGAGAAATTTTTCCATTCCTCGGCAGTGAAAGAGAGGTCTTTTGAACCGGCCGCATTGAGATCTTTGGTGCCTTCCGTTTCAAGATGAGTGATCAGTTCGGCAATCGGCCTGGCTTTCTGCAGTTTTGTGTCGTAATAAGAATTGAACATCTGCAGGAACGCCCACTGGGTCCATTTGTAATATTCAGGATCACAGGTGCGTATTTCACGGCTCCAGTCGAAAGAGAAACCTATTTTATCAAGTTGGTTCCTGTATCTTGCTATATTTTCAAGAGTTGTCTTCTCCGGATGTTGCCCGGTCTGGATGGCATACTGCTCAGCCGGAAGTCCGTAGGCATCATAACCCATCGGGTGAAGCACATTGAATCCCTGCTGACGTTTATAGCGGGAATAGATGTCACTTGCAATGTAGCCTAACGGATGACCCACATGCAGCCCTGCTCCCGAGGGATAGGGAAACATATCGAGCACATAAAATTTCTTTTTGTCGGGGTTTTCCTTTACCCTATAGATATCGTTGTCTTTCCAGAATTTCTGCCAGCGTTGTTCAATCTCCCGATGATTATAAGAGTTTTCTTGAATACTTGCCATTTTCAATTTTATTAGCCTTTAAGTCTGTTTTTTGAATGACGAAGGTCACTTGTGCCTCGCGGCATGCCGTCGTCAAAAATCTGTTCTATATTTACTCTGAGTTTGTTGTTTCTGCTTTGAAGTTCCTTGACTTTGGAGCGTAGCCGGAAATAACTTCTGAGGACAAAGATGAGCACCAGGGCAAGAACGTAGACCAGCGTGATGGCCACCTTTCTCATGGAGTTTCTTTTCTCCCTTCTTTCTTCATCGACAAGGCGTTGCTTTGCCAGGAGCTGGTTCACCTTAGTCCTGAGTTCGATCTCCCTGTTTGAATCCTCCATTCTTTGCTGTCGGTCGGCTATAGAGAGAAGAGCGTATTCCCTCAAAGATTCCAGTTCACCTTTTTGATCTCCTGTTTTGTTTTGAGATCCTGCGAGCAGCCCTAACAGTTCCTGTTTCCTGAAAGCGCTGATGTCAGGATCATTCAGTGCCTTTTTCAGTTCCGGCACAGCCTTGTCATACTGTTCGGTGGCAAAATAATAATAAGATTTTGCAAGCCCTCCGTTCTCAAATGAATATTTCACAGTTTCATCTTTGTCGGCAAACTCTTTACATTTTGCGTAGACCTCTTCAATTTCCTGAGGTTTGAGTCCGCGGAAGTTTCTTAACATTCTGCGGTAGCTCGTATAATAGAAGTCGTTGAAATCATGATTTTCCCGGCCGGCTTTCTCATATTCTTTTTCCATAAGCTGTAACTGTTTGATAAGCTCACGGTCGCTTTCTATCGCCTTTTCATAGTCGCGCTTCCGGGTATAAAATATAGCCGCTGTGGTGTAATAGAGATTTTTGATGGCATAATCTTTCTCGGGCAGCTTTTTCACCAGATCTTCAAGGCGTCTGAGATATTCATAATACATAGGTCCCTGAGAGGAAGCCCCCAGGTAAACGAGTGCCCTATATATATTCTGGATCTCCTTATAGGGGTCTCCTCCCACCGACATTCCTATCAGCGAAGTTTCCAGGATATTGTTCTGAAGTGTTTTCCCTTTCATTTCGAGAACGCGGGCCTTTGCCTCCTCCATTTCGAGAACCGTTTCAACAGATTTGCGGTCTTCATTATGGGAGATGCTTTCCGACATTTCGATAAGGCGCCGGAGGGTTTTTGTGTCGTCGGTGGCAGAGGCCAGATCGTTGATCACGTCGGCCATGACTGCATTGTTGTCGGAACGCTTTGCCAGTTCTATAATCTGCATCCCCACAAGGTTGCGGTTAACCTTGTCGCTAAGATCATAGACATCAAGCAAGATCTTAAGGCTGTCTTCCGTGTTTACGGCCTTCTCCAATGCTTTTACTCTCAGGTCGGCATCAGCCTGATTGATGTCGCCGTAAAGGTTGGAGAAAACAGGAAGAACGGCTGTCAATGCCAGGATTACAGTAAAAAATCGTTTTGTAAGAAGTAGGGATTTCATATATGCCTCAATGGGGTCTTTATGACGGCTGCATACCAATTATAATGCAAAAATATTTTAAAATATTTAAAAATCAAAGGATAATCGAAATCAGTTCACCTTTCTTTTCACCTCATCGACGCCGTCGATCATGGAGATGGATTTTATAATCATTTCAAGCTCAGGGTAAGAATGAACGCTGAACGATACTTCCATAGTGGCGATAAAATCCTTGCAAGTGGAAATATATTTATCCATATTCAGCTTCAGTTTGTTTGAAATGCAGTCAGCGATATCCACGAAAAGATGAACCCTGTCGACAGCAGTGACAGTGACGGAGACGGGGTATAATGTGCCGTCGGCTTCATAATCCACGCTTTGGATCCGTTCGCCTCTCTGGGATGCAAGTCTTATGGCAATGGGGCAATCCCGTTTATGAATTGTCAGCGAATCATTCTCTTCACGGAAGCCGATGACTTCCTCACCGGGCAGCGGGCGGCAGAAACCGCAACGGCAGAAGAGCGGCTTGGGCTGGTTGGTAAGATAAGTATGGATGGCATTCTTGGCCTTGTAGGTTATCACGTTTTCCAACCTGTCTAAAGTGGGATGCACGGAGGGATCCGTGAAAATCTCCACCACGTCGCCTCTTCTCAGGGAAGCTTTTATTGAGGAAAGGAATCCGTTTATACGGGCATATTTTGCATGGTCGCCAATCTCCGGAGAGATTTCATAGGCAAAGTCGAGCACAGAAGAATTCTGAGGAAGTATGATTGTCTTGCCATGGGGGGTGAAGACCATGATATCGTCATTATAGAAAGATGCCGTCACCTTTTCCATGAAATCGATACCCACCTCATGGCTTCCTATATCCCTCAGGACGTTCCTGAATTTATGAAGCCATCTTTCGATATATTCCTGCGACTGGCGGGTCCCGAGGCCGTGGTGGGAATCTTCAGCCATTCTCTCGCTGCATATATGCACTTCCTGCCATCTTCCGAAATCTGCTAAAAGCTTCACATGCAGGCTTTGGTAACCGTTTTCTTTCGGAGAGTCGATATAATTCGAGATGCCGCCGGGTTTCTCCTTGAAGGTGTCGGTTAGGATGGAATAGATCTTGAGGGATGTGGCCTTTTCATCAGATCCGGGAGGAGCCTTAAAGGTTATTTCCGTGTAATGGCGGTATTTGAGATGATTGAAGTCATCTCCATATTTTTGCATTTTCCTCCAGATGCTGTAGGGCTGGCGGTATTCAATCCTGACTTCGGCTGTAATGCCCGATTCCACAAGCGTGGCTTCGATCTGACGCCGGAAACGTTCGAGACGTTCCGCCTGCTGTTTCCGGTCGACTTCTATAAGCTGTGAGATTTCATCGAAATCATGCGGACATCTGAATCTGAAACTAAGATTTTCCAGTTCTGTCTTGACATAGTAAAGACCGAGGCGGTTGGCAAGTGGCGCATAGAAATAATCGGTTTCGCCGGCTATTTTCATCTGTTTGTCGGGCTTCATTGAGGAAAGTGTCCTCATGTTATGAAGCCTGTCGGCGAGCTTTACGAATATCGGCCTGATATCGCGCTGCATCGAATTGAGCATCTGCTTGAAGTTGTCGACCTGCTTGCTCATATCGTAGTGCTTTTTCTCCTGCTTTGTCAGCACATTTACAAGATAGGCCACATCATCGCCGAAACGAGAGTCGATCTCTTCTATTGAATGGGGAGTGTCTTCCACAACATCGTGCAGGAAGGCGGCTATGACTGAATTGAGGTCGAGCCGGAGTTCGTCAGCCGCAATATAGGCAACGGCTATGGGATGCAGGATATAGGGTTCGCCTGTTTTTCTAACCTGAGGGGCATGGGCTTCCTTCGCGAGTTCGAATGCATCACGAAGTCTTTTCATGTCGGCCTCGGATGTCCTCGGACGCATGGAATCAAAAACTTTGTTAACCCTCTCTTCAATTATTTTCTCAAAATTTGGTGTTTTCTCCATGATTTCCCGAAGCTTTATCTCACAAAGTTAATAAAAAGAATGTAACAGTTTGTTATTGCTTGTTAAAAAAGGGAGGGATGAGAAAAGGATTTTTTGAGGAAAACGACCGGAATTTTTAGAAAAATTGTAAACCTCCGAAACTATCTTTGAGAAAAATTGTAAATTAGAAAAGGGATATTAGGAAAATTTGTAAATTAGCAATTCAATTTCCTTGTCTTTATTCTAATATAAATGCAAGGGATTTTAAAAATTACCAGGGCAATGAAGACAATCGACAACCAAGGAATTCCCGGCAGTCTTAACGGGATTATAGAACGTGCAATTAAAAATTTCTGGAATCTTGATGCCTTATCTGATTTTGACGGCGTAAGCTATCGTTATGCGGATGTGGCTGAAAATATCGAAAAAATTCATATCCTTTTTGAAGCTGCCGGACTTGAAAAGGGCGACAAGGTGGCTTTGTGCGGAAAAAATTCCTCCGACTGGATGGTTATCCTCCTGAGCTGTCTCACTTTTGGAGCTGTGGCAGTGCCAATTCTTCATGAGTTTAATTCCGAAAGTGTCACCAACTTGGTCAACCACAGTGAATCAAAACTTTTGTTTGCCGATAAATCTATCCTCGACAAATTAGAGGAAAAGGATTTGCCTGCCCTTGAGGGTGCTATATATATTTCGGAAAGGGGATTGGCTTTCTCCCGTAATCCGAATCTTATAAAAACGAGGGAAAGACTTAATGAAATCTTCGGTGAGAGATATCCCGACAATTTCACGGCAGAAAATGTGGCTTATAAAAAAGATGAGCCGGAACAGTTAGCCCTAATAAACTATACGTCGGGTTCCACAGGAAGTCCTAAAGGGGTGATGTTGCCTTACAGGAGTCTCTTGAGTAATATTGTCTACTGCATAGAGCATCTCACATTCATGAAACCGGGCGACGGAATGATAAATATGCTCCCGTTGGGGCATATGTACGGATTGGTCATAGAATCCCTGCATCCCTTTGTGAAAGGTTGCCACTGCCATTTCCTCTCGAAAGCACCTTCTCCGAAAGTTCTTTTGGGTGCATTCTCAAAAGTACGGCCAAAACTGATAATCACTGTGCCGCTGGTGCTTGAAAAGATTATCAAGGGGAATATATTCCCGAAACTCAAGACCCCGTTGATGAAGGCTGCCCTTGCAATCCCGGTTCTTAACGGATATATCTACGGAAAGATAAAGGGAAAGCTTATCGATGTGTTCGGCGGTCAGATAAAGGAGATTATTATAGGCGGTGCACCGCTTAACCCCGATGTGGAGAAATTCCTTTACAGGATCAAGTTCCCGGTTACGGTAGGATACGGTATGACTGAATGTGGGCCGCTTCTGACATATGCTCCCTCCTCTCTTTCAAAACCTCAGACCGTGGGATGTATCGTCGACCGGATGGAGGTGAAGATAGATTCGCCAAATCCGGAGACTGTGCCCGGAAATATCATGGTGAAAGGCCGGAATGTCATGTTAGGGTATTTTAAGAATCCGGAGGCAACCGGGGAGGTGTTCCCGAACGATGACGGATGGATGAATACCGGAGATATGGGCACAATTGACAAGGATGGTTATATTTCAATTTCCGGAAGATCGAAGACGATGATATTAGGTCCCTCGGGCCAGAATATTTATCCGGAGGAGATTGAGCATAAGATCAACAACCTTCCTTATGTAGAGGAGTCTCTTGTCATTGAGGACGACGGCAAGTTGGTGGCCTTGATTTTTCCGAATTATGAAATGGCCCAAAAAGCCGGACTTGACAGGGAGGCACTTGACCGCCTGATGGATAATAATCTGACGTCACTTAACAAGGGTCTGGAGGCCTATAGCAGGTTGAACTCTCACAGGCTGGTTGACGAAGAATTCCAAAAGACTCCAAAACGTAGCATAAAACGGTTCCTCTATCAGAAACCCGTATGACATCCTCTCCGAGGAAGTTTTATATATCTCTCCATACCCCGGCGGGTTTCGCGTTGCTTTTTGAAATATATTTTTTGACCGGATATTTTTCTAAAGTTCAAATGGTCAATAGATAAAAATTTTTTAATTTTGCAAAAATTTTTGGAACCACGCAAATGGTTCTCTACTAAATGTTTTCCATATTTTATTAATCTTAATCTTAATCTTATGTTACAAAAAGGGTTTTTAGGGGTTGCATGCGGAATACTTCTGTGTGGGACCGCAGTGGCTTCAGCTGCTGAAACAACTGTGAACGGAGTTATCGAACAGGTAACCGGCAAAAGAATGGTTTATTCCAAGTATAGCGCAGGTTCTGTTCCCGGAACTATGGCTATGTCAGACTATGAGCAGGATGATATGATGACTGAAATAGTCTGGGGAGACAACGGAGAGGTTTATTTTTATAATCTCTTTTCCAAATATTCCACAGGTTCCTATATAAAGGGTACTGTTAAAGACAACACTATTCTTGTTCCGGTAGGACAGCCGGTAGCTTATTTCCCAAGTGAAAAATACGGTCTGAATATCGGTATTTTTAAAGGAGAGGTGCTCACAGCAGGTTCGCTTACTTATCGTGGTTATTTCCTTGATGAAAGCGTGGAGAACGTGGAATTTATGATCGCAGACGACGGTGACGTGGTTCTCACTCTTCCCGATGGAGGTACATTTGAATTCGAAGGTGCTATTTATGACGAATATGTTCTCGGTTTGTATTGGTCAGACGACAACACATTCAGCGGCTATTGCGAGTTCTCACAGATTTATACCACACTTCCTTATGAAGTTGTGTCAGTGCCTGAAACTCTTGAAATGACTCCTTATTTATTCAAGGGATTAGACAGTGAGGACCAGAGGATAGTAAACGTAGGATTCACAGATGACAACATCTATATTCAGGGTCTCTGTTCCTATCTCGACAAGGGCGCGCTTTGTGCTGAATTTACTTCCGCTAACGAGGCTTTAATATCTAACGACCAGATATTAGGCTTTGCCAATAATAATATTGTCGTTGCAAAGCCTGGTGTGATGCCCTCGAATTCCGATACTCCCGTTCTGGATCCGGATGCTGAAGGGTATCTTCTGACTGTAGATAAAGAAAACAAAGTGATCTCTTCAAAGAACGCCGATCAATACCTTGTCTTCAATCTTTCATTCGAATCATGGGCTCCTATCGAGGCTTTGAATAATTTTGAACTTACACCACAGGAAGTTTCATTAGTTAAACCTGCTAACCCGACAGCTCTTGAATTCTCAACCAGGAACACTTCATGGTATGGATATTATACTGTCCAGTTCACTCCTGCACTTGAAGCAACCGACGGTACGATTCTTGATGTAGAGAACCTGTATTACAGCGTTTATCTTGACGGTGTTCTCCAGAGCTTTGTTGAAAAAGAGGGTCTCAACCTGAACGGATATAATGTAGTGCAATACGAAGGTCTTACAGAAGAAACTACTCTTATCCCGATGACACTTGATAACTGGGGAGACATTAGTTATTTGGGATCTTACTTATACATTTTAGGTTTGTATAATGATAATTTCACCACTGTCGGTATTAAAGAGACTTATATGGTTAACGGTGAATTATCCTCAAGTGACATTGTGACACTGAACAAAGAAACCGGAGAAATTGAAGTGACACCGGAGGGACCGACAACAGGTGTTAACTCATTCACCGGAGAAAAACCGGTTTCAGTTGAATATTATACCTTAGACGGCAAGAAAGTAGCTAATCCTTCTAACGGTGTGTTCATCAAGCAAAGCACTTATTCAAACGGTCAGGTTAAAAATGTAAAGACCGTGGTAAGATAATAATCCCGACAACTTTCTCCGGTTCTTCCGGGAATCGGGGAAGTATAATAAAAAAAGTGAGCTGAAATTTTTCAGCTCACTTTTTTATGGTTTGACGCCCGAAATGGGAGTGATCATTTATTTTTTGAGGATTGTCCTTCCTTTTTCAATTGCCTGTTCGTTCATCGGGATGAGCTTGTGATGGCGTTCGGGCAATGATTTCTTAAGGCCTTTCACCACATTTTCCATCGGTAGCTTGTAAGGCATCGCTTCAAGGAGTGCGCCCATGACGATCATGTTGTAAGCTTTCGGATTGCCGATCTCGAGAGTGGCATCCATGGCGTCGATGGGATAGATGGTGATGTCTTCCCTTTTGGGAGCGTTGTGGATTCCGTTTGTGTCATAGATTAGAATGCCGCCCGGTTTCACTTTCGGAGCGAACTTGTCGAGACTCTGCTGGTTGAGGGCTATGACGATATCGTAAGAATCGAGCACGGGAGATGAAATCTTTTCATCAGAAAGAATCACCGTGACGTTGGCGGTTCCGCCGCGCTGTTCGGGACCGTATGATGGCATCCATGTCACTTCCTTATCGTCCATCAGACCTGAATAGGCGAGAATCTTACCCATCGAGAGCACACCCTGGCCTCCGAATCCTGCTATGATTATTTCTTCTTTCATTGCTTTAATCTTTTCAAAATTTACACATTCTTCAGGTCGCCAAGAGGATATTTCGGGAACATGTTCTCCACCATCCATTCGTTAGATTTTTCGGGCGACATTTTCCAGCCTGAATTACAAGTGGAAACGATTTCAACCACAGAAGTGCCTTTTTTAGCCTTGGCATTTTCAAAAGCCTTCTTCAGAGCAGCCTTAGTCTTTCTGACAGCAGCCGGGGTGTGAACAGACTGGCGGGTCACATAGCAGGTGCCGTCGAGAATCGCCATAAGATTTGTAATCTCAAGGGGATGACCGTTAAGATCAACACGGCGACCGTAAGGAGTTGTGGCTGTCTTTTGTCCGATAAGGGTTGTCGGAGCCATCTGGCCTCCTGTCATGCCATAGATGGCATTGTTCACGAAGATCATTACGATGTTCTCACCGCGGTTTGCGGCATGAATACTTTCGGCGGTACCGATAGCTGCCATATCACCGTCGCCCTGATATGTGAAGACGGTGTTTTCGGGCCAGAGGCGTTTGATGGCGGTTGCAACGGCCGGAGCCCTTCCGTGGGCAGCCTCAACCCAGTCTACATCTACATAATTATATGCAAACACGGCGCATCCTACGGGTGAAACGCCCACTGCGGTTTCCGTGAGTCCGAGTTCCTGAATAACTTCAGCCACTAACTTATGAACTACGCCATGGCTGCAGCCCGGACAATAATGCATGTGGACTTCATCGAGAAGTTCAGGTGCGGAATAAACCTTATTCTCTTCTTTAATTATATCGTTGATATCCATAAATGA
The DNA here is from genome assembly GCA_022510445.1 of Muribaculaceae bacterium. Taxonomy (GTDB): domain Bacteria; phylum Bacteroidota; class Bacteroidia; order Bacteroidales; family Muribaculaceae; genus Lepagella. The sequence goes on from JAFLTN010000024.1 coordinate 26,593, forward strand.
ATTTTCGGTTTTGGAGGTTTTCTATTGAATGTCGTCAGCCTTTCTTGATGATTTTCTCTTCAAGGGCCTCAATCACTTCCTGAGGGCTGGGGATGATACCGCCCATACGGCCGAAATGCTCTACGGGCAGATTGTCATGGACTGCAAGACGTACATCTTCGATCATCTGGCCTGCATTCAGTTCCACACAAAGTATACCTTTCTTTCCTTGCGCCGCCTTGTTGATGGCCTCTTTCGGGAAAGGCCAGAGAGTGATGGGTCTGATAATGCCCACTTTGACTCCTTTTTCGGCAGCCATCTCGCGAGCCTTGTCGCAAATACGGGCTATGGAACCGAAAGCCACGATGAGATAGTCTGCATCTTCCACTCCGATCTCTTCCCAGCGGGTTTCGTTTTTCTCGATATCACGGTAGGTGGCCTGGAGCTGATGGTTGATGACTTCCATCCTTGCGCTTTCCAGTTCGAGCGAAGTGATGACGTTACGCTTGCGCAATCCCGTGCGGCCGTTGGCAGCCCAGGGGCATTGTTTCTTCACTTCTTCATCGGTGCGGCGCGGGCGTTGTTCCGGAAGGACAACTTTTTCCATCATCTGGCCCACAATTCCGTCGGCCAATATCATGGCCGGAGTGCGGTATTTGAAGGTAAGGTCGAAACCGAGACCGACAAAGTCAACCATCTCCTGCACGGAAGAGGGGGCGAGCACTATGAGATGATAGTCGCCATGGCCTCCGCCTTTGGTGGCCTGGAAATAATCGGCCTGTGAGGGCTGGATAGTGCCCAGACCCGGACCACCTCTCATCACATTAAGAATAAGAGCCGGGAGCATAGCTCCTGCCAGATAGGAAATACCTTCCTGCTTAAGGCTGATGCCCGGTGAGGAAGATGATGTCATTACAGCTTTGCCGGTGGCAGCGCCTCCATAAACCATATTGATGGCAGCCACTTCCGATTCGGCCTGCAACACTACCATGCCGGTAGTTTCCCATGGCATAAGGGCTTCAAGAGTTTCGAGTACCTCCGACTGCGGCGTAATCGGATAGCCGAAATATCCGTCGCAGCCATATCTGATGGCCGCGTGTGCCACGGCCTCATTACCCTTCATTAAGGTTACTTCTCCTTTCATATCAGAATTTTTCGTGGGGATTCCCTTTTTTGAATTAAAAAATTTTACTTTGAATTTAGAATCTTCCCGGAGAGTCTGCTATTTTCAGGCTGACCTGAGCAGTCCGGGATTGCTTGTGACAATCAGTCAACTTTGACGCGGTAAACTTCGATGCAGGCATCGGGACAAACCCAGGCGCATGAACAGCATCCTGTGCAGTTGTCGGGATGATCCATATACGCGAAATGGTATCCACGGTCGTTTACCTCATTGGGCTGCAGGGCAAGTGTATCTGTGGGACAAGCCACTACACACAGGTTGCACCCCTTGCATCTGGCGATGTTGACAGTGACAGCTCCTTTTACTTTAGCCATGTCTTTTTCCTTTTTGTTGGTTGAATTTAGAGTTTGGTATTAGAAAAAATATTGATTACGCAAATGTAAACAAAATAATTTATTTATTTGCTTTAGATTCCAATATTTCTTTCAATTTTCTCATTCCTTTCGTTGCGGTGTCTTTAATGACAGTGATTCCGGGTTGCAAAACGGCAGCATCGGCGGGATTCGGGTCGATATAATAAACCGGCACTCCGGGGCGCACATAATGAATAAGGCTTGCAGCGGGATAGACGGCGAGCGATGTTCCGATCACCACGAATATATCGGCTTCGTGCACCCATTCGGCGGCCTTTTCGATGTTTGGGACAGCTTCCTGGAAGAACACGATATGGGGCCGCATTATGTCTCCTCTTTTGCCACGGGTGTCGGGTGTGGTTTCAAGATGCTCCATATCAAGGCTCTCGATATAGTCGGGATCACTTACAGAACGAATTTTCATCAGTTCTCCGTGAAGGTGTAAAATCTTTGAAGAACCGGCTCTTTCGTGAAGGTCGTCTACGTTCTGGGTAATCACATAGACGTCATAGTCTTTCTCAAGTTCGGCGAGTATTTTGTGAGCGTCGTTTGGAAATTTAGAGACGATGTCTTTGCGACGCGCGTTATAGAACTGATGCACGAGAGCCGGATTGCGCCGGAATCCGTCGGCGGAGCACACTTCCATCACGGGATAGTTCTCCCAAAGGCCTCCGGCATCGCGGAAAGTAGAGATACCGCTTTCTGCGCTAATTCCTGCGCCGGATGAAATAACTAATTTCGGTTTAGACATAAGGCGTTGTGTTTTTGCGAAATTAATCAAAAAAAAATAAAAGTTTCAAATAGTGCACTTAAAACCTCCGTTTGTGCAATAAAAATTTCTAGTTAATTCCGGATAAAAAAGAAACCCGGAGAAAAGTAAAATCCGGGTTTCTTTAAAAATTATGTTATTTTATTATCAGGCGTTAATCAATTTGAGAACGCGGATACCATCCTGACCGAACGCTACATAGATTAGTCCGTCTCTTACGTAAACAAAGTTGGCTGAGAATGTTCTGCCATCTGTTGCTTCCGGTATATGATAGTATGCTATTTCTTCCATATCTTTGTTAAGAACACTCAGGAAGCTGCCGTTTGCGACGTATATGTAGTTTTCATCAGCGAACACTCCGTTTACAGGAACATTTCCTGTGCTTGTTTCATCCTTTTCTTCAGCCGGACGTTGCCATGACTTTCCGTCATTTACTCGATAAAGACCACCGTGGCCAAGACAAGCATAGAGCTCATTGTTGAATGCAAACAAGACATTTTTACCGTCAATCGGACGAATCTCGGTAGGAAGTTTGGTTGAAGAATTATAAGTTCCGTTTAAGAAATTGGTTTCATCAGAAAAATAGTAAACGGTAGCTGGTGAAGAAATCTCATCTGATTCAGCTGCCTTACGTTCATCCAATGCGAGGACTGCGTATCCTCCATTATATTTTGTGATATGTTTTACTGAACCATTTTCATCCGTGAAGATATTTAAAGCGGGCACTTTATAATTGCCAATATCATTTCTCAACTGTTTTCCTGTAGCAGCATCAATGGCTGTGTAGCCTATTGAGGTGGTTATAAGATAATTGGATGAGCCGTTATCTCTGATTGCGCAATTAACATCACCACCGTTTGCATAATCCTGGAGGGCGCCTGTTGCACTTTCAAGTCTTACAGATGATTTCACTGGATCATAAGTAAGAGTATTATCATCACCGATATTTGCATCATCACTAAAGTTCTCTGATACGTAGCCGAAGATACCGCCTTTGTTCTTATGGTTACCCATCACAGTAACTTTTTTACCGGATTCAGCTTGATCATCAAAATAGATATGGTTAAAATCCATTTCATCTATCCACATCCAGTTTCCTAGAGTCAGGTTTTCACCATTCATAGTCCATGATTCTATACAACCTTCAATATCATGTTCTTCTCCTTTATCATATTCGTCATTATCATAGTTAGTTCCACGCATATGATATGATGCAAAGAACTTACCGTTGCCATAAGTAATAGAAGTTGCAGATAACTTCCTTAACGATGGCTTGTCAGAATTATGGTCATGGTTAACAACGCGTGCAACCATTTCAAGTGATGGACCTTCAGGCTCAACACTGCCGCAAGAAGGAGTGTCTATTTTTTCGCCCTCTGCATAGCTCAAGAAAACACCTTTAGTTGATTCTCTGGCAACATTATCTTTATTGATCCAGTCATTATATACTTTACCATCAAAGTAATCGGCAAAATTAGTCGCATTATTAAAAGCTGTAATCTCAATATTTTTGGCAACGATATTTCCACCTCCAATTATTCTAGTATTTGCATTATTACCTCCTATAACCAAATTTTCTGCTTTAAAAAGGCCATCAGGAGTAAGCTTAATTATTATATTGTCAGCCTTTAAGGATACATTTGGAGCTTCAAATGACTTAATATTAATATTCATGTTACCTGATTGGGTTTCAAAGGCCTCTTCAAGTTTGATATAACATGCATTAAGCTTTAAATTTGAGTT
>JAFLTN010000240.1 GCA_022510445.1 Muribaculaceae bacterium
GTCGATTATCCCGTCGGCGCTCACAGATTGATGTTGGAAGAATCCGGTGCCGTCCTCATTGAAGATAAAAACCTCAAGATTATCGATAGCCGACTCGTCCACACTCCTGGTGGACACCTTCACCGGATCAGGCACAGCTAAGTTCAATTGAATGTAACCCTCCGGAAAATCATTGAATCCCGGTTTGACACTCAAGTCATCGCTACATCCGGCCAATCCGGCCATCAGCACACACACCAAAAAATATTTCAACAGTCTCATTTTCCTCATCTTATTTTATCCTCCCTTCCCATCTCTATTTGCTTTTGGAGCCTGGAAGGCTCCGCTCCATTTCTTTCCAAATATTTTGCGCTTTTGGAGGCTGGAAGCCTCCGCTCCAATACTATTCGCTTTTCACTTTAAACTTTAAACTTTAAACTTTCGCACAAGCGGAAGCTTCCAACATCACCACGCATTATCCAGTTTATGCACATTTATCAGATAATAACCCTCCTCCGGTATATAATATTTCGGCAGGTCTTCCACGTTCAATTTTTTACGGAAATCTTGGTGCGGACTCAGTCCGAAATGAATTAAATCCTTATTATTCTTAGGAGTATTTGGATTAAATATCACATATTTATAGTTGCCATATTCTTTTGCAGAGGTTTGTACTGTCTGCAAATCGTTTTGTTGACCACCCAAGTAAACGTTCAAAACATTCGTTCCTCCTCCGGGGTTATATCCCTGTCCGCTCACATGGTCGTTCCATTTCACAAACAGTTTTATCTCCTTGTTAAACTCAGTATAGAGCGGTTGGGCTGTCACGTATTTTCCTCCGCTGAGTTTGAAATTCTTCGGTGCAAGTTGATAGGTTTTTCCGTTGATCAC
>JAFLTN010000241.1 GCA_022510445.1 Muribaculaceae bacterium
TGTACATAAGAACCGGTGGTAGAAGCCGGCAGATATGTCACTCTGTTGCGATAGAAGTCACCGTTCCATGTCACGCTATAAGACAAGCCACATGATTGAACATAATCTTTCCATCCCACGAGGAATTCCATACCCCAGTTTCTGAGAGACGGACCGTTAGCCCAGGCAGCACCACCTTCACCCATAGACCCAAGGAAGGCCGGGTTGATAAGCATGTCTTTCACATCCTTTATATATCCGTCGATAGAACCTGTGAGTCTGTTGTTGAGAACTCCGAAGTCCACACCGAAGTTCCATTGTATGGTGGATTCCCATTTCAAGTTGGGGTTTTCCGACTGGAAGGCTCTGTAACCCGAAGGGAAGATACCGGATTGCTGCAGGAAGATGTCGTAAGCTGTGGATGTCACACGGTCCATACCGTAATCAGCCACGTATAAAGCCTGGTAGGCATTGTTGGCGATGGCCTGGTTACCGGTCTTACCCCAGGAAGCTCTCAACTTAAGGTCAGTGAGCCACGGTTTCTGGATATTTTCACTAAGACGATAACCGAGAGTGGCAGCCGGGAAAGTACCATATTTATAGTTACGTCCAAATCTTGAGGAGCCGTCCCTACGGATGCAAGGATAAGGTTTCTCCAGCTATAATCGATTGTACCGAAGAATGACAGCAATGAATATTTTGATTCGTTACCGCTTGAGAACTGTAAGCCTGTTGAGGCGTCGGGCCACATATATTCCGGAGTTTCCAAATCAAATCCTTGGTTGGTGCCTGTTGATCCCACGTAAGTCTGACGGAAGAATTCTATACCGGCAAGTACATGGAAATCGTTCTGTTCCTTGATATTGAAATCATAGTTGATGGTGTTGG
>JAFLTN010000242.1 GCA_022510445.1 Muribaculaceae bacterium
GTTGTTGACTTTCATATATGTGGAAGATCTTGCCCGAGCCATTTATGATGCCTTGGAGAAGGCTCCCGTGAATCAAACCTATCTTATCTCTGAGGAAGCCGCCTACAGTCAGAAGGAATATCGAAAAATCGCGTCCGAAGCATTGGGCAAAAAAGGAGTCATCACATTGCCGCTGCCCCTTTGGATAGTGAAAGGTGTTTCGGGTGTTGCTGAAAAATGGGGTGTGGCGCGTATGAAACCCTCCACTCTCAATAGCGACAAATATAACATCATGGCTCAAAGGAACTGGGATGTTGATGTGAGCAAGGCAAAGAAAGATTTCGATTTCAATCCCCGGGTATCCCTTAGGGAAGGCATCAAGAAATCAGTGGAATGGTACAGGAAGGAGAACTGGCTGTAGATACAATTACGCAGGTTAAACCTGTGTATAACTCTTTTGCTCCTGAAGCCTTTGCACAGGATATTCAAGCACAGGGAGAATCTGTGGCATCCGATAGCCTTGCACAGGAAGCGGAACCGGTGTATGGCTTATTGCTTACAGCCCCTGAAGCACCTCCCCAAGCGCCTTCGCGAACCGGAGGAGGCGAAGGGGTTTCATTCATTCTATGCGGTCTTTTTGTGATTTTCCTCATTATCGCGCTTCGCTTCCGCAACAACTACAAATATGTGCTTGCCATGCTTCGGGGTCTGGTGGAAACCAAGACGCGTCATAATGTTTTCGACGACACAGTCAACGAATCGAGCATGATTGTGTTGCTCAATATCTTGTGGTGTGCATGCACCGGAATAATACTTTTCAGCATCTATTACTTTTTTAATCCGGTAGCCGAGGTGTGGGAGCACCGTGCCGTCGGT
>JAFLTN010000243.1:0-240 GCA_022510445.1 Muribaculaceae bacterium
CAAAAAGAGATCAGTTTTATTAAATAGTGAGATAGATTTTGCGTTAATAAGGTGTATGGGTCATAAATTCGGGAAGGCGTTATGCAGACGTCAGTGTCAAGTGTGGACTTCGCTGACGCCGGTATTGATGTGTATATTGTTGGTTATGTGCGGTGCATGCAGCACGAAAAAGAATACAGCCGCCAGCCGTAACTGGCAGGCGTTCAATACACGCTACAACGTCTATTTCAACGGTAAGAC
>JAFLTN010000243.1:250-841 GCA_022510445.1 Muribaculaceae bacterium
GAGCAACTCCAGGCTCAGGAAGCTGCATACGAAGACGACTATACCCGGCTTGTGCTTACCCATCCGGCCGAGGCATTCAATGATCCCAAGATGCCCCAGCCTACCGGCGATTTCAAACGAACGCTCGAAAAGATGCAGAAAGCCATCCAGCTTCATTCTATCAAGAAAAAACCGGTAAAGAAAGGCAACAGCCAGAAGGAGAAGGCATTCAGGGAGAGGGAGGAGTTCAATCCTTTCCTCCACAATGCATGGCTCACGATGGGGAAAGGACAGTATTTTTCAGGTGATTTTTCCGGGGCTGCCGCTACCTTCTTCTACATCTCCAAACATTTCAAATGGTTGCCTGAGGTTGTGACGGAAGCATTGCTCTGGCAGGCCCGTTCCTATGTGGCAATGGGATGGGATTATGAGGCGGAAAACGTGCTTCATCAGGTAAAACCAAAAATGCTGACCAACAAGAATCTTGAGAACCTCTATAATCTTGTTGAGGGGGCATATCTGGTAAAAAGTGAGAAATACAAAGAATCTGTTTCATATCTTGAGAAAGCCGCCAAGGCCGCACGTGGGAGTCAGAAAAACAGATTGTATTTC
>JAFLTN010000244.1 GCA_022510445.1 Muribaculaceae bacterium
AAGCGACAAGGCAATTGCCTCTGTTAGATGTCAATGCCCGAACTTATCGCCGCATGGGAGGGAAAGAGAAAGTCTTCAAGTTTCACGTTAGACCCTACACAAACGGCTCTGCCGTATCGTTCCGTGTCTCCATGAAGCCTTGCAGACATACTCTTTTTTATCCCACCTATGTGGCAGTTCCGGCATCTTATCAGGCAACGCCTTGTTTACGCTCCTATGTCCTTTTACATCTGTTTCACCTACTACACTTCAATTTCACGCCCGAAACTCATAACCGGCTTATCCTTTGAAGATTTCCGGAGAAAACTATCCTACATTCATTAAAGCCCGTATTCCATACCGGCTTTCCTGACTGAAAGACTTTGATGTATCGATAAATATTATTATTCCCGTTACGGATAAACCATAGAATCCATGTTTGGCTTCAAAGGTTTCTCCGCACTGTTAACAGAAGACCTATACTCTTTTAACTTCTTTCCCTTCAATCTGTATCGCTTCATCGGCAGGATGTTTCATTGTGCGAAATTACTGCGGACGTGAGGAACTTCAAGTGTCGCTTCACTTGCGGTCTGAGGTCTTACCGGCAGCCTTCCACAATTTTTTCTCGCACACTCATAAAAAATTGGGTATTCCGTCTTCAACCTCGGACTGCACACTTGCATTTTACCTCACTTTGGTCCGCAGTTCTCCATTTGCACAAGAAACATTTTCCCTGCCGTATGAAGCTCAATGAGCTTTTAACTAAAGGGAAAATAATTAGAACAAAGGACTAAAGGTTAAATATATGAGTTACGACAAATTGAAATCCCTAATAGCCAATG
>JAFLTN010000245.1 GCA_022510445.1 Muribaculaceae bacterium
TTGGAGCGATATTCCGGTTTGAGTCTTTTCACAAAAACCTCTCGACGTTGCCACTTTGTGCGATAAATCTCACAGGTGCTCCCACCGTCAGGCAATCTCACGGCCTCTTCGAAATTTATCTCTCGAGGATAATTCTCCTCTCGGTCGGAACCTTCGTTTAAAAACCCGGACATATACGACACATACTTTAGACCCACGCATCGACAAAATTTGAGAACGGGTCTTACTTTAATGCAAATATAATGGAATTCTGCTGTTTTGCAAACGGATGAAGTGGATGAAGGATTCTTAAAAAAGTCTATCTAATTTTGGGGAGTAAAAGTCTAAAGTCTAAAAAAGAAAAAAGTCTCAACAAACCATGAAAGTATGAAAAAAACAATTAAATTTGCAACACATATCGCCCGTCGAAGCCCGATATGGGTTGCATGGCGGACGTAGAAAAAATAGAAAGCGTTTACTTCGCTTGTTCTTGATCTACTGAAATCTCGCAAATTTCAATATCCAGTCAAGAATCAGCAACTGTAGATGCCATGTTGTATGATTTGTTTTAAACTCGGGAGGCAACATCTTGTCGACCGGGAGAATAATTCATACTGACGTGAGGCTTCGACGTTGCTCTTCCACTGGATAAGGCAATGCGAGAGCCTCAGTAGGCGGGAGAGCAATAGTACTGACTCTCACGTCTTTCTTTTTATATACCAATACCTTTGAGGAGAGTCCAAAGATATCGATGAATTTATATTGAAAACCCTATCTCATACATACATTCAACGAATAATCCATCCGGTGGGACAAGGCGGTTTTTACACCGAACAATTT
>JAFLTN010000246.1 GCA_022510445.1 Muribaculaceae bacterium
GATGCTGGAGACCCGGCAGAGCGACCGAAACGACCACACTTATTTCATCATCGGTCAAGGGGTGTATATCACCATTATCCTTATAGTCTTGTATGTTTTTCTTGCCATCTACCGGCCGCGCTTCTTCTCAAGCATAAGGCAGATGACATTCCTTGTGACCTTCATCACGATTTTCACCATCTTCGCCATCTTCATGTTTGAAAATGTGTTGATGGGGCTTTTTGTGGTGCCGTTTGCCGCGGTGCCGGTGATCGTGATAGTGTTTTTCGATTCACGCACCGCAATCTTCTCGCTTATAACCACAGTGTTCCTGGCTGCCCTGGTGTCTACCTATCCGTTGGAATTCCTCTTCATGGAGCTGATAGTGGGTCTTGTGGCCACTTTCAGCATCTGGCAGCTCGACCGGCGTTCACAACTGCTGCGCACCGCCGCCCTTTCGCTGATCACCTACATAGTGACTTATTTCACAATGTTGCTGATTATGGAAGGCAATCTCTCTCAGTTCTCCTGGAGAGTCCTTATAATGTTCCTGATTAATTCGGTGATACTCTCCTTTGCTTATATCCTTATCTTGGTGATAGAAAAGATTTTCGGATTCACGTCAGCAGTGACTTTAGTGGAATTGAGCGACATCAACTCACCGTTGCTGAGACGTCTGGCAGAGGAAGCGCCCGGCACTTTCCAACATTCCATACAGGTTTCCACCATTGCCTCCGAGGCTGCACGTGCAATCGGTGCAAACACCACCTTGGTGAGAACGGGTGCCTTATATCATGACATAGGGAAACTGTCGAGTCCGATATTTTTCACTGAAAA
>JAFLTN010000247.1 GCA_022510445.1 Muribaculaceae bacterium
ATATAATATTCCTTTTACAACTTCGTTATTTGGAATAAAAGAATAATAAGTTTATGACACTTTTTCCGAAAAAAAATATTATTGGTTCTTTCCTTACTGTATTTTTAATGGTGGGTGGCAGCAGCATCACCCTCACTTCATGTTTCTCAAATCCTGAGGAACCGAAGATGGAAACTCCGGACGATCCTAATGTGGAAACTCCTGTGGAACCGGAAAATCCGGATGATGAAAAAGATCCCGATGAAAACGGTGATGTCAATAAACCGGCTGAAGAGTTCACCCTCCCTGAGGCTTTCACTTATCCATATTCTTATGTGGTGTTGCCTGATGATATTCTGATTCAAACACCCGAACAAGTGAAAGAATACACCGGTTTCACCGTTTCTTTCAATAAAGATAACCACACACCAAATTATGTGGTGTGGGAATTGAAAGCTTCCGAGACCACAGGTTCGGTAGACCGTAACGACTATAGCTATTGGGTGGATAAAGATCTTGAAGGTTGTCTCGACATTGATTATGCCTACAACACTTATAAATATGAGAGAGGACATATGTGTCCCGCGGCCGATCAAAAGTGGAGCGAGGCAGCTATGTACGACTGTATGGTGATGGCCAACATGGGCCCTCAATATAAATCTTTGAACTCCGGTTTGTGGGGTACATTGGAAAATATGTCGCGCACATGGGCTAAGAGAGACGGAGCCATCTGGATTATCGCAGGACCTGTGTATTATCCGGAAGATACTCTTTATATTGGTAGAGCAAAGGCCAGAGTACCGAGTGCTTATTTCAAGGCTTTCTT
>JAFLTN010000248.1 GCA_022510445.1 Muribaculaceae bacterium
TGATTTCTTCTCAGCTTTGCCCGATGACGTGGAAAACGCAATCGAGGCCTCATTCGACTTCTCGGCCTGGAACAAATAAACATTTTTTCCCGGGCTTATTGCTCGGGAAAAATCTTGAATTACTTCCCGAATGATTCTTGTACACGCCTCTCGAAAATTCGAGTAAAACCGGAAAAATGGCGAAAACACAAGAATAAAAAGGAAATTTGAATAGTTTTTGATAAACATAGATTGAATTTTAAAAATTATTGAATGGTTTAAAACAGAAATTCAAAAGGTGAAAGACTTAGATTTAATATTTTAAACATTCTAATTTTCACCTTCGCGAAGCAAACAGACTGTCTCCATAGTTCAATGGATAGAATATCGGATTCCGGTTCCGACGATTACGGTTCGACTCCGTATGGAGATACAAGATTAAATCCTCAATTCTGTGTTATTCACCGAGTTGAGGATTTTTAATTCAATTTTACAGGTATATTATAGGCTAAAACTAAAATTTCCTGGCTTTGACTTTAAAAATAGTTTAGATTTTTATTCTCTTGAAATCAGTAAGATATGAAATCAGTATGGATGATTCGGGTGAGGTAAGGGAATTTTTTAGCTATCTTTGCCCATGTTTGTCAGAAAAAAGGCAATAGAAATGGCACTTGGTGCTCATAGTGTTAATAATGGTTAAATATTTCCGCTAAAATCGTTAAATTATTAACATAATGAGTGAAAAAATAATTAAAATTATAAATTTGCATATTCCACTACTTGAATGTAAATCTATTTAACT
>JAFLTN010000249.1 GCA_022510445.1 Muribaculaceae bacterium
ACAGAGAACGCGTTTTGGTGGAAGAATACAACGGAAATTACAACGCCAACTATGACATGACATCGATCACTGTCAGTCTTGGGGACCTCGTGGATGCAGAAGGTCCGTACGAACTCGTGATTCCGGAAGGTAAATTCTCAATATCAGGAGTAATCGACGATGAATACGTAGACGGCATCAACCAGCCGATCATTTATCCTTTCACATATAAAGACGGTGTGTTTGCAGGCGTGAAGTCGGTGAAGGGCGAGACTCCTGAATCTACAGTGAAAGGCATCTACAACCTGCAAGGTGTGAAAGTGGCCGACGACTTAAACGGCACAACCCGCCTCCCGGCCGGCATCTATATCATCAACGGCAAGAAAGTATACCTGCGGTAAAGTTTAAAGTTCAAAGTTTAAAGTTTAAAGCGAATAGTTTTCGCTAAGGCGAAGGTTGAGTAATGGAGCGGAGGCTTCCAGCCTCCATAAGCGAAAAAATCGAGGGAAGGCTGAGTAATGGAGCGGAGGCTCCGGCCTCCAAAAGCGAAAAAACTGAAAGTTGAGTATTGGAGCGGAGGCTTCCAGCCTCCAAAAGCGAAAAAAGACCATCGCTAAGGCGAAAGTTGAGTAATGGAGCGGAGGCTCCGGCCTCCAAAAGCGAAAAAAAAGATTGGACCCTTCTCAGGTCCAATCTTTTTTCTTGTTCTTTTATATTTTTTAGAAGAAGCGGGCTACTTCACGATAGAGTTCCTCGCCCGGCATCTCGCCGGCTGAACGCCAAACTTCCCTGCCGTCTTT
>JAFLTN010000025.1 GCA_022510445.1 Muribaculaceae bacterium
CGTATGTTGAATGAATACAAAAGTAAAGTAAATTCAGTTCGAAGGTTCATAGAGGAAGAAAGTTGGATTCCCTCTGAAGATCCTAAAGAAACTACTAATGTTTCCTCGGAAATACCTCATGTTGATTGTCGAAAATTTTACAAACATTATTGCGAATTTTGTAAAGAAACTAATTCAACACCAGTAACTGAAAGAGATTTCAGAAATAAAATTCGTGAATTTTTCTGTGTACAAACAGGTAGAACCGCAAATGCTACCTGGGTATTTGCAACAAGTATCTAATTTGGATGAAACAATTTGGGATGAGTCCAATAATAAAATTGAAAATAATGAAATTTTAGATGATATTGAACCAATAAAGATTTAATGAATTATGAAAAACACCTATGTTAGTCTTTTTAAAGACTACAAATCTAAATTACCAATAGATACCATTACTCTCTATGAGTGGTTGACTACGAATAAATTTCAGAAATGGGCGGAGAAAATCCGTTCCATTTCTGATAAGAAACTACAACGGGAATTAAAAGCTCAGTTACCTTGTATAACTCCAAGTGGAATATTTTCATATTGCAGGGACAATTCTTTAGACCAACATAGTGGATTTATTTGTGTAGATATCGACGGAGGTGAAGCAAATCCAGGCATAAAAGACTTTGAATTATTAAAAGAGACGTTAAGAAAGTGCCCAGTTATTGCTTATTGTGGGCTCTCAATCAGTGGCAATGGTATATTCTGTATTATTCCAATAAAATATCCTCATTTACATAAACAACATTTCTATGCTTTGGAAGAATTTTTCAAAAAAATAAATATTAATATAGATTCAAGTTGTAAGAATGTTTCAAGGTTAAGGGGAGCTTCTTTTGATCCGAATCCCATAATAAATCTTGAAGCAAGAAAGTTTAGTAAAACAATGGAAAAACCAATTAAAGAGCAACACAGATTTAAATATCAACCTAAGGAAATAATTACAAAAAATGGATTCAAGGCTGTGCCCTATCACTTTGCGCTAATGATAAAGTTTATTGATGATAATGATATTGATATTACAGAGAATCGGGGACAATGGTTTAAAATAGGGTGTGCTTTGGCTTCTGAGTATGGAGAAGAAGGAAGACCGGTTTTCCATGAATTCAGTAAACACTATAAAACAAAATTCTATCACTATACTCAAGAGGAAACTGATAAAATGTTTGATACGTGTATGGAATCCTATCACAGATACTCATACTCAATAGGGACCTTCTACTACTATTGTAAAGAACATGGCGTTATATAAAGACGATACTCACCGGGAAAAGTTTCACAAGATTCCAAAATTTGATTTTGTAAGGGTATTATACTTGCAGGTCAGATTTTGGGATCTTTATTTCTGGTGGGTAGCCTTTTACATTAAGGACTTTTTGTGTGCAAATTGTGTGCAAGGAGAACTCTATAAAAAAGACTCAAGCGATTAGTTGTGTTTCTAATCGCTTGAAAATCAATTCGAAGGTCTTGTGGTCCCAGTAGGGCTTGAACCTACGACTCCCTGATTATGAGTCAGGTGCTCTAACCAACTGAGCTATGGGACCCCGCTTGCTTTCGGGAATACGGATTCCCGCTTTGCTTTGCGATTGCAAAATTACTATATTAATTCCTAATGACAAAATATTTTTTGTTTTTTTATCCCTTTGTCTTAATTTTGCCATATTCTCAAATGTAATAACTTATAATTTGACCCGAATTTAATTTGACCGGAAGACAAACCTGTTTCACAATGTCTTTATGGCAGGCGGAAGTTTAAAATAGTTGAAAATTTTAGACGAAGATCAAGTTCTATATCATTGCAAAAATCATGCAGGAGACATTAAAAAAATTAAGAGATTCGCTTATCCCTATTTATGGGAAAGGGGAAACGGAAGCAATCATAAGAATTATTTTTCATTACCTAAAGGGATGGAGCCTCACTGATATGCTAATCCATTCGGATGAAGAGCTTTCTCCTTATATTATAAAGGAAATAGACAGAATCCTGGATAGATTGTTAAATTTTGAGCCGATCCAATATATAACCGGCGAGGCCAGATTTCATGGAATGGAATTTATGGTGACTCCTGATGTCCTGATCCCAAGACCAGAGACCGACGAACTCGTAGACCTCATTATTGACGAATATAAGGACATAGAGGATTTATCAGTTTTAGATATTTGTTCCGGCAGTGGTTGCATAGCCATATCTTTAGCCAGAAATCTCCCTTTTTCAGACGTTGATGGCGTGGAGATTTCTCCGGCAGCAATTACTGTTGCTGAAGAAAATTCAAAAAGACTTAAAACTAAAGTGAAGTTTATTGAGGAAGATATTTTTGCATGGAGAACATCAAAGAAATATGACATCATCGTCTCAAATCCTCCTTATATAGCTCTGTCGGAAGCAAAGGATATGGAGAGGAATGTGACCGACTTTGAACCTCATTCAGCGCTTTTTGTGCCGGATGAAGATCCGCTTTTGTTTTATTCAAGAATAGTGGAAATAGCCTTATCATCGCTTAAATCCGGAGGGAAACTTTTCCTTGAAATAAACCCTCGTTTCAGTAACGAGCTTAAAAATCTGTTGATCGAACAAGGTTTTGAGAATGTGAACATTGTTAAAGATTCCTCAGCTAAGGAAAGATTCATAGAGTGTAGTTACAGAATCTCACAATAAAAAAATCATGCAATTATCCAGGAAACCGGTCACACCTGAACAGGCTTGTCTGAAAATGGCAGATCTTTGCTCAAGGTCGGAGCAATGTGAGGCAGATATATCCAAGAAGCTGATACGAATGGGTTTAAATCCTCTTCAAAGAAAGGAGGTTATGGATTATCTGAAGGAGGAAAGATATATCGACAACAGGCGTTATGCATGTTGTTTTGCAAGAGACAAAGCCAGGTTTTCCTCCTGGGGCCCTCTTAAGATCAAAGCATCACTCATAGCGCATCATATTTCTGCGAATGACATCCGGGAGGCATTAGAATCAGTTGATCCCGAAATATGGGAAGATGGACTTATGAAATCAGCCATATCAAAGAGCAGAAATCTCAATCTTAGCGGACAAGATGGTCGGGAAGACCGGATAAAATTATATAGATTTCTATTAGGCCGTGGATTCCGTTCCGCAGAAGCAGTAAAGGCTGTCAGGAAAATGCGTGATAACCAGACGAATGAAGATGAAGAATGAACAGGTGGCTTAACGATATTCTCAACGTTTTCTTCCCGGCAGTTTGTCATGTCTGCAATAGTCCTTTGGGCCCTGACGAAAGATTTGTATGCACAAAATGTCTAAGTTCATTGCCGCGCACGGGTTATCATCGAGTAAAGATGAATCCGATGGAAGAACGGTTTGCAGGACACTTTCCCTTTAGTAAAGCCACAGGTCATTTCTTTTATTCCCGGGATTCATCTCTCGCCATACTTATTCAGGACATGAAATACCGCAACTTTCCCTCCATCGGCCGGATGTTGGGAGAAGTCGCGGGTAAGGAGCTGTATACAACAGGTTTCCTGTCTGATATCGACTGGATAGTACCTGTCCCGATGCATTTCTATAAACAGGCATTGAGAGGTTATAATCAGACCGACAAGATTGCAGAAGGGATAAGCATAGCCACAGACATTCCGGTCTCAGATATTTTAAGGATGACCCGGAGGAGGAAGACACAGACAGCCTTGAGCCGAGCTCAAAGGATTGCCAATGCAAATGAACTGTTCAAACCTAAGAAAGAACAGGATCTGAACGGAAAAGGCGTATTAGTGGTGGATGATGTATGCACCACGGGTGCTACAATCGGTGCGGCAGCGAAAGCGATAACCGATAGATGGCCTCAATGCCGGGTCACTTTATTCTCCTTAGGAGTCACCTTCTGAAGAACAGGGTTAAGGGAGGGGAGTCACGGTGTAGCCAAGATCGCGAAGCCCTTTCACAAGACCTTTGTCACCTGCAAGATGAAGAGCTCCGACTGCAATAAATGCAGGAGAATCTTCCATGATTGAGGGAAGCTTTGTGAGCCAGTCGGCATTCCTGCGATCGAGCAAAGCCACCATAAATTCGGGATGAGAATCTTCCTCTTCTGACAGAGAATACATGGTTTCCAGATCTCCGTTGAAATACGCCTCATTAAGCTTTTCGCTTGATTCAAAAATCTGTTGAGGATTTTTAAGAATTTCTACCAGTCCTTCCGCCTGATACGATATGGGAGTGGAATCATAAAGCACTGAGGCCTGAAATTCAGGTGTCTCAAGAGGTGTCACTTTCTTTCCCTCTTCCTTAGCCTTCTTCATGAAATAAGAGTCGAGCTGGTTCTCTGCATCAAATCCCCCCATTTTTTCAGACATGACAGAGACAGTGACCAAAGTTGAAACCACCATCGGTTTCATTGTTTCAAACATGGACAAGTCAGTGCCGGGGATTGGAGTATATTTTTTAAATTCTTCATTAATGATGACATAGTCTTCCGGTGAAATTATTTTGGAAAGGGTGCTGTCGGGGGGTGCCATCATATGCGACTGCATGGCCATGGCAATTGTCATGGGATCCAGGGTTAAGTCTATCTCTCCGACCACTTGTCGGGTTTCTTCGAAATATTCAGGGACATTATTTTCTTCCACAACTGAAATCGGAGCCAGATGATGGGTGCCGAAAAGATAAGAGGGTTTTTCAAGGCCGTTTCCCTCAATTTTATAAAAGATCTGAGCAGAGGCAGGGATAACTGCAGCTGCGCCGAGCAAGGATAATCCTATTTTACGTAAATTCATATCACAAAATTTTAATTCTTTATTAAAGTTAGACATTTTTTTGATTAAATAGTTACACTTATCAATAAAAAACAGAATTAACCGGCGTAAACCGGACATGATATTATGGAAAGAGGCTTTAAAGATATTTTTAAAGGGGAGAATAACTTTAAACTCAAAAAAAAATACTATATTTGCTCAGAATTAGCAAAAGTGTGCACAAATTAGAGATTTCAAAAGAAATTTCTATCTGTTGTGAGGATTCCCAAAATCAGATTCCACATAAATGGTATCAAAGACAAGAGAAAGATTCATTGAGGTGGCTCGTCAGCTTTTTGCAAGGAAGGGTGTCGAGAACACAACCATGAACGATATTGCATCCGCTTCTGAAAAGGGGAGGAGGACCATTTATACCTATTTCAAGAGCAAGAGAGAGATATTCAATGCAGTGATTGCCAGTGAGACCAACCAGTTGCTTGGGAAACTGCGCTATATTGTTGCACTCCCCGAATCGCCTGAAGAGAAGCTGATGAAATATATAGATTGTCGTTTTGAGACTATGAAAGAGATAGTTTCCCGAAACGGATCCTTGCGTGCAGGTTTCTTCAGAGATGTAAGAAAGGTGGACAGAGCCAGGAAAATAATTACTGATAAAGAAACAGCACTTCTTCGTGAAATCCTATCGGAAGGAATGGAGCAGGGAGTTTTCCGGATTGACAATCTCAACCATTGGGCAGTGATAATAACACAGACCATCCAGGGGCTTGATGTTCCTTATATACGTGATAATCTTTCGGAGGAGGGAATTACCAAAGATATGCTGAAACAATATCTTTCCGATCTGATCCTCAATGGTATAAAGAACAAGTGAATCAAAGAAATCCAATAGAAAAAAGAAATAGCAAAATCTGCAATATGTATATAAATTCAATGGGACATTATGTTCCCACAGGACGAATAGCAAATGATTATTTCGAGAAGGTGAATGGTCTTACATCCGACTGGATCGTTCAGCGCACCGGGATAAGGACCCGTTCAAAAGCCAATGCTGATGAAAATTGTGATACGATGGCTCTGCAGGCAGTTGAGGATGCCATTAAAACACTTCCTTATGACATTAAAGATGTCGATCTGGTGGTGGGTGCCTATTATTCGGTTTATGACAGCGTTGCGACAGCAGGCCATGTCATACAGCAAAAATACGATATAAAGAGGGCAAAGGTTGTGTATGCTTCGGCAGCATGCTCCTCATTTATCAACGGTCTTGAAATAGCTGAAGGATATTTCGCAATGGGTAAGGCATCCAAGGCTTTGATAATCTGCAGTGAACATAATACTTATTACAGCAACGAAAAAGATCCGAAAAGCGGACATCTTTGGGGAGATGCGGCAGTGGCTTTCTTCGTAAGCAAGGAGCGTCAGACGGAAAACGATATCGAAATCCTTGATATTTTCACCGAAGGTCTTGGAAACGTCGGGAAAGGTCCCGGAGGAGTCAAGCTGCGACCCGGTGAAGACGGCATTACGATGCCCGACGGCAGGGACGTTTTTGTGAATGCCTGCCGTTATATGATATATGCTTTGAACAATGCACTTCAGGATACAAATCTGAAAATAGAGGATATAGACAAGTTTATCTGTCATCAGGCAAATAAAAGAATAGTGGCTCAGGTTGCTCACCAACTTGAAAAACCTATGGAAGAATTTATAAACAACATAGAAGAATTTGGTAACACCGGTTCTGCATCCGCTCCTCTTGTCTTATCGCAGCATAAAGGCGACTTCAAGAAAGGAGATATTGTGGCGCTTATGGTCTTCGGAGGGGGATATTCCTGCGGTTGCTTCATAGTCAGATTCTGACAAATGCCATCTTGCAAATACAGAAAAACAAAAAACATATAAAAATGGGACTACTACAAGGAAAGACAGCTCTAATCACAGGAGCTGCAAGAGGAATCGGTAAAGCTTTGGCTCTTAGATTCGCAGCCGAGGGCGCTGATATAGCGTTTACAGATCTTGTGATCGATGAAAACGGCAAACAAACCGAGGATGAAATCAAAGCTTTGGGCGTAAAATGTATAGGCTACGCGTCGAATGCCGCCGACTTTGCACAGACAGAAGAGGTAGTTAAAAAAGTTCATGAAGATTTTGGTAAGATTGATATACTGGTGAATAATGCCGGGATTACCAAAGACGGCCTGATGATGCGCATGAGTGAAGGGCAATGGGATGCCGTCATTAACGTTAATCTGAAGTCAGCCTTCAATTTTATCCACGCAGTTCTGCCAATAATGATGAGGCAGAAAAGTGGTTCCATCATCAATATGGCCTCTGTAGTGGGAGTGCATGGAAACGCAGGGCAATCTAATTATGCAGCATCCAAGGGCGGCCTTATAGCTCTTGCCAAGAGTATCGCTCAGGAAGTGGGCTCACGCGGCATCAGAGCCAATGCCATAGCGCCGGGATTCATCGAGACTGCCATGACAGCAGCCCTCCCGGAAGCTGTCAGAGAAGAATGGTGCAAGAAGATACCGTTACGTCGCGGAGGTAAGCCGGAAGATATTGCAGAGGTAGCTGTTTTCCTTGCTTCCGATATGTCATCCTATGTTACCGGGCAGGTAATCCAGGTTGATGGCGGAATGAACATGTAATTGTATCTTTTCCCTTTAATGAAACAATACGCCGTCATTGTAGCGGGAGGGTCAGGCACCAGAATGGGGGGAGGGATTCCTAAACAATTCCGTTCCCTTTCCGGAAAGCCTATGCTTTGGTGGACTATGAAAGCATTCCATAATGAAAACAGGGATACAAACATAATACTTGTCTTGCCCGAGGAATTCATACAGCTGTGGAATGATTTCTTTAATACACTGCCTGAAGAAGACAGAATCCCACATCAGACAACGGCAGGGGGAGATTCAAGAACGGAATCGGTAAAGAAAGGCCTGACACTTATAAAAGAAGAGGATTCCATAGTGGCTATACACGACGGAGCCAGACCTTTGGTGAAGCCTGAACTAATAAAAAAAGGATGGAAGATTGCCGGGGAAAAGAGGGCTGCATTGCCTGTTATTCCGGTTTCCGATTCTCTTCGGGAGATAAATGAGAAAGGAGAAAGCAAGGCAACCGACCGTGAAAGGTTTCGAGCCGTGCAGACTCCTCAGGTGTTTCACACAGCGCTTCTAAAAAGAGCTTACGAAGAGACTCAAGGTTCAGTTTTCACGGATGATGCTTCTGTTGTTGAGGCTATCGGGATGAAGGTGACTCTGTTCGACGGAGATCCTTCAAACCTTAAAATAACCACTCCGGCCGATATGGCTGTGGCAAAAATTTTAATGGGAGAGAATGCCTGATTTTTTTGATTCAGACATAAAGTTTCTTAAAGGTGTAGGAGAGGCCAGAGCCAAGGTTCTTTCAGACGAAATAGGGGTTGCGAATTTTCGCGACCTTCTTTACTATTTCCCCTTCCGACATATAGACAGGAGCAGGTTTTATTCAATATCGGAGATAACGGGCGATGATTTCCCTATGGTTCAGATAAAAGGGCGGTTTCTTAATTTTATTACCGAGGGAGAGGGATTAAAAAAAAGACTGAAAGGAATTTTTACTGATGGTCGGAAGTTTATAGAGATAGTCTGGTTTTCACAGGTTCAATATTTCTCTAAACAATACAAGCCGGGAATTGAATATGTTGTTTTCGGGAAACCGACCTTTTACAGAGATATTTATTCCATCGCTCATCCTGAGATAGAGGTTTATAACCCTGAAAAGCCCCCTACAGGTTTCAGAGGCGTCTACAGCCTGACCGACAAACTGCGGAAAAAAGGTTTTTCTGTTGTCACTTTGCGGAAACTTGTTGAACAGGTTCTTCATCATCCCGGATTCCGGTCGGTAAAGGAGAATCTTCCTTCAGAGATAATGGAACAGTATCATCTTATGCCGCTTCAGGAGGCTTTCATTCATATGCATTTCCCGTCGTCGGCAGAAATGCTTCAGAAAGCGATAGAAAGGTTCAAATTTGAAGAGTTGTTTTACATTGAATTGAATATCCTCCGTTTTTCAATGGAAAGAAGCCTCAGAATTAACGGCTTCACGTTCGGAAGGATAGGGGAGAAATTCAATGGTTTTTATTATAATGCGCTGCCTTTTGAACTGACCGGTGCTCAGAAAAGAGTTTTAAAAGAGATAAGGGCAGACATGAAAACGGGTCGACAGATGAACCGTCTCTTGCAAGGAGATGTAGGATCAGGAAAAACTATGGTGGCTTTCATGTCGATGCTGATGGCGCGTGACAACGGTTATCAGTCAGCCCTGATGGCTCCGACAGAGATCCTGGCGTCCCAGCATTTTGAAACGATCCTGCAATGGGCAACTCAGATAGGGGTCTCAGTCGCTTTGCTTACCGGAAGCACGAAAACTTCCGAACGCCGACTGATTCATGATCTTCTTCTTTCCGGAGAGCTGGATATAATTATCGGCACGCATGCGCTTCTTGAAGACGTGGTGCAGTTTAAAAATCTCGGCCTTGTTGTTATCGACGAACAGCATCGTTTCGGGGTTGCCCAGCGGGCACGCCTTTGGAAGAGAGGAGAGACACCTCCGCATGTGCTTGTGATGACAGCAACCCCCATTCCCAGGACTCTTGCCATGACAGTCTATGGAGACCTTGAGGTCTCGTTAATTGATGAGCTGCCTCCGGGCCGCAAGCCTGTGACTACATTGGTGCGGTTTGACTCTTCCCGGATTGAGGTGGACAATCTCATCTTCTCGCAGTTGAGAGAAGGTCGCCAGATCTATATAGTCTATCCTCTTATTGAAGATAACGAAAAGCTTGATCTGAGAAGTCTTGAAGTAGGCTACCAAAGAGCTAAAGACACATTCTTGGGATATGAGGTCTGTTATGTGCACGGGAAAATGAAACCTTCAGAAAAAGAATATCAGATGAATCTCTTTGTGTCAGGAAAGGCTCGGATAATGGTAGCAACCACTGTTATAGAAGTCGGCGTGAATGTTCCCAACGCCACAGTTATGGTGATTGAGAATGCAGAAAGATTCGGTCTTTCCCAGCTTCATCAGTTGAGGGGGCGTGTGGGAAGAGGTGCCGATCAAAGTTACTGTATTCTTATGTCAAAAGCCAACGCGGGAACGGATACACGGAAAAGGCTTGGAATAATGGCAGAGACAAACGATGGATTCCTAATATCGGAAGCAGACCTGAAAATGCGAGGGCCGGGAGATATGGAAGGCACCTTGCAAAGCGGGATGCCATTCAATCTTAAGGTTGCCAATCTTGCTCGCGACGGCCAAATAATATCTGTGGCAAGAAACGCAGCCAAAGCCATCTTATTCGGAAACAGAGGATTACTTTCAGCCGAAATCATGCCGGATTCTGCAGACTCAATTGAACCTATTCATCTTCCCGACGTTGAAATTAATATATTGAGAAATGAACTGAAACACAGATTCGCTCATGAAGTAGATTGGTCGCTAATTTCATAGATGGTCTTATGAAGGAAAAAGAAATATTAGATGCAGTAAATGAAAAGTTAGGCATCGCAGAATTAAATGAGATGCAGAAGAAGATGCTTTCATCCACATCTCAGAACAGGGATATCATCCTGCTTTCGCCTACAGGTTCGGGAAAGACACTTGCGTTTTCAATCCCGATATTAAAACTGATGAAAGCGCCCACAGGAAGGATCCAATGTGTAATCATCGCTCCTTCGCGAGAACTGGTGGTCCAGATTGCCGGAGTTATACGCCAGATGGCCAAAGGTTTCCGTGTGATAGCCGTCTATGGCGGTCATAATGTGGAGGATGAAGTGAACAGCCTTAAGGTGACTCCTGATATTTTGGTGGCTACTCCCGGGCGTTTGCTTGATCATTCAGTAAGACATACGCTTGAACTTCTTCCCGTAAGGATTCTCGTGCTCGATGAATTTGACAAAACTCTCGAACTTGGATTTGAAGAAGAGATGGAAAAACTGATGAAACGGTTCAAGAATGTGAGCCGCATCATACTTACTTCAGCCACAAAAGCAGAGATACTCCCTGAATTCCTGAAACTTGACAACCCCATATCATTGGATTTTTCTGCTGATTCGGATGATCTGAGAGCAAGGATGAATATAAGGAAAGTGAGTGCCGACAGCAATGACAAACTTGAATCGCTGTATAATCTTCTGAATAACATAAATGCTGACAATGACAATCCGGAAAAATCCATAATCTTCTTGAATCACAGGGAAAGTGCGGAAAGAACATATGATTTTCTGAAGAAAAAGAAAGTGGCCTGCGGTCTTTATCACGGTGCTCTCTCCCAGCAGGATCGGGAAACCTCGATTGCTTTGTTTAATAGCGGTTCACGTCCGATTTTAGTAGCCACTGATCTTGCTTCCAGAGGTCTTGATATAGAAAAGGTGCAGTCAGTGATCCATTATCACCAGCCACTCACTCCTGAGGCCTATACTCACAGAAACGGCAGAACAGCCAGAATTGATGAAGATGGAGACGTCTATATCCTGGTAGGGCCGGAAGAGGAATTAAGAGAGTTTGTAAAGATAGACGGAGAATATTTGCTTAAACCGGAAAGGAAGGCGGATCTAAGCGAAACTTTTACCACATTATATATTTCCGGAGGAAAACGTGAAAAAGTATCACGGGGAGATATATTAGGTTTTCTGGTAAAGGAATGTGGGGTTGACCCGGGGCAGATAGGTAAGATAAATGTCTTTGACCATTATTCACTTGTGGCAGTGAAAACCGAGATAGTTTCAGAAATCTTAAAGTGGGCCTCAACGAAGAAATTAAAAGGGGAAAAGAGAAAAATAAGCCGTTTGATAAAATGAGTGAAAGTTAGTAACTTTGCACAAATAAATCGTATATTATAATAAAAGATATAGAATAATAAATAACAAAAACTATGAGCAAAGCAAAGCAGTTTCTAACTTGCGACGGCAACCAGGCCGCGGCTCATGTCAGTTATATGTTTACAGAAGTGGCAGCGATCTATCCGATCACTCCTTCATCGACTATGGCTGAATATGTAGACGACTGGGCGGCAGCCGGCAGGAAGAATATTTTCGGTGAAACAGTTACAGTTCAGGAAATGCAAAGTGAAGGAGGAGCGGCCGGTGCCGTTCACGGATCACTGCAGGCAGGCGCACTGACCACCACTTATACGGCATCACAGGGTCTTCTTTTGATGATTCCCAACATGTATAAGATAGCCGGAGAGTTATTGCCAACAGTTTTCCATGTATCTGCGCGCACACTTGCCTCTCACGCTTTGAGTATATTCGGTGATCACCAGGATGTTATGGCATGTCGTCAGACTGGTTTTGCAATGCTTTGTGAAGGATCTGTTCAGGAAGTTATGGACCTTGCTCCGGTGGCTCATCTATCCACAATCAAAAGTAGGGTGCCGTTCCTGAATTTCTTCGACGGTTTCAGAACTTCACATGAGATACAGAAAATTGAAGCAATTGATCAGGACGACCTTGCTCCCCTAATCGATCAGGAGGCTTTGGCCAAATTCAGGAAAGATGCATTGAATCCTGACTCTCCAGTGGCCCGCGGCATGGCGGAAAATCCTGATGTCTTTTTCCAGCATCGTGAAGCATCCAATCTCTATTATCAGGGAGTGCCTGAAATAGTAGAGAAATATATGGAGGAGATTTATAAGATCACAGGTCGCAAATATGGACTATTTGATTATTACGGAGATCCGGAAGCTGACAGAGTGATCATTGCCATGGGTTCAATGACGGAATGTATACGGGAAACCATCGATTATCTTCGTGCTAAAGGAGAAAAGGTAGGATTGGTAAGTGTCCGTCTTTATCGTCCGTTCTCGGCTAAACATTTCCTTGCTGCCGTTCCGGCTTCAGCAAAAAGGATAGCTGTAATCGACCGAACGAAGGAGCCCGGTTCCAATGGCGAGCCCCTTTATCTTGATGTCAAAGAGTGTTTCTATGGTAAGGAAAATGCCCCGTTAATAGTGGGCGGCCGTGCCGGTTTGGCATCCAAAGATATCACTCCGGCTCAGATACTTGCAGTTTATGAAAACCTTTCACTTCCTGAACCGAAAACTAACTTCACCATCGGCATAGTTGATGATGTCACCTTCCTTTCCCTTCCGCAGCTTCCTGAAATAAGTGTGGGTGGCAAAGGTATGTTCCAGGCTAAATTCTATGGTCTGGGTGCTGACGGAACAGTAGGTGCCAATAAGAATTCTGTAAAGATCATAGGAGATAACACTGACAAATATTGTCAGGCATACTTCTCTTACGACTCGAAAAAATCGGGAGGTTTCACTTGTTCACACCTTCGTTTCGGAGACGAGCCTATCCGGTCGACCTATCTGGTGACAACACCAAATTTTGTGGCCTGCCACGTCCAGGCTTATCTTCACATGTATGATGTGACCCGTGGTCTCCAACCCAACGGCACCTTCCTGCTTAACACCATTTGGGAAGGAGAAGAACTGGCAAAGAATCTTCCTGTAAAGCTCAAGAAATTATTTGCAAAGAAGAATATCACAGTTTATTATATCAACGCATCGAAGATTGCCCAGGAAATAGGTCTCGGTAACCGCACCAACACCATACTTCAGTCTGCATTCTTCCGCATCACTGAAGTAATTCCTGTGGAACTTGCAGTGGAACAGATGAAGAAATTCATCGTGAAGTCTTATGGCAAGAAAGGAGAGAATATTGTAAACATGAATTATGCAGCGGTAGACCGCGGTAATGAATATAAGAAACTTGAGATTGATCCTTCATGGGCAAATCTTCCTGATGAAGAACCTGTAAAGAGCGACGCTCCGGAATTCATCACCAATGTGGTTTATCCTATCAATGCCCAGGACGGCGATCTTCTTCCAGTGTCTACATTCAAGGATATTCCTGACGGAACCTGGCCACAGGAAACAGCCCGTTATGAAAAACGTGGCGTAGCCGCTTTTGTTCCGGAATGGCTTCCTGAAAATTGTATTCAGTGTAACAAATGTGCTTACGTTTGTCCTCATGCAGCAATCCGTCCGTTTGTGCTGACAGCTGAAGAGATGGCCGGAGCCCCATTCGGAGAGGACCATTCATTACCGGCAATCGGCAAAACGATGGCAGGCATGAGATTTGTTCAGCAGGTTGATGTCCTTGACTGTCTCGGTTGCAGCAATTGCGTTGATGTCTGCCCGGGCAAGAAGGGAGAAAAGGCACTTGTGATGAAACATGAAGAGAGCCAGCTCGACCAGCAGAAGAATTGGGATTATTGCGTCAGCCATGTCACAACAAAACAAAATCTTGTAGATATTAAGGCTAACGTAAAGAACAGCCAGTTTGCCACTCCGCTCTTTGAATTCTCCGGTGCATGCTCCGGATGTGGCGAAACTCCTTATGTGAAGCTTATCACCCAGCTTTTCGGTGATCATGAAATAGTTGCCAACGCCACAGGATGTTCTTCAATTTATTCCGGCTCTGTGCCTTCAACTCCTTACTGTAAAAATGAGAAGGGACATGGTCCGTCCTGGGCTAACTCACTCTTCGAAGATTTCTGTGAGTTTGGACTTGGAATGGAGATAGCTTATGAAAAAATGAGGGGACGTCTTGAAGATCTCTGCAAGAAAATAGAGAAGTGTGATTGTTGCACTCCGGAGGTCAAGGCGGCAGCCGCAGCGTGGCTTGAAGTGAAAGAAGATGCAGACAGGAGCCGCGAAGCAGGAGAAAAATTTGTAGATGAGGCTAAGAAATGCGGATGTGAACTGTCAGGCCAGATTGTAGAACTTTCACATTACCTCACCAAACGTAGTCATTGGATAATTGGTGGTGACGGAGCAAGCTACGATATAGGCTACGGAGGACTCGACCACGTGATAGCTTCCGGAAAGAATGTAAACATTCTTGTTCTTGACACAGAGGTATATTCCAATACAGGTGGACAGTCATCTAAATCTACACCGATAGCAGCAATAGCCAAATTCGCCGCAGCCGGCAAGAGAATCCGTAAGAAAGATCTTGGACTAATGGCAACAACTTACGGATATGTCTATGTGGCACAGATTGCTATGGGTGCTGACAATGCACAGACTCTAAAAGCAATCCGTGAGGCAGAGGCTTATGACGGACCGTCACTCATTATCGCTTATTCTCCTTGTATCAACCATGGCATCAAGGCCGGAATGGGCAGAGCTCAGGAAGAGGAGAGAAAGGCTGTTGAATGTGGTTATTGGCAGCTTTGGCGTTATAACCCCGACAATGAGCTGAGCGGAACAAATCCGTTTACTCTTGACAGTAAGGAACCTGACTGGAGTAAATTCAAGGATTATCTGAAAGGAGAGGTGCGTTTCGCCTCATTGTTCAAGATGCAGCCTGAAGCAGCAGAAGAACTATTCCAGGCTGCTGAAGATAACGCACGCTGGCGTTATAACAACTATAAACGCCTTTCACAACAACAATGGGGAGTTGATCCCGAACTCTCAAAAAATGAAGAGGAATTACGCAAGTAAGGATTAAAATATTTGAGAATTGAGAGGGGCGATTCTTTTTGAATCGCCCCTCTTAGATATAATGTGGTTTAAAATATACCAGTTTCAAATTTAATTGGTAATCTAAGGATTTTTTCTTTTCTTCTTGCCAATGGTTGTGAGAACCATTCCGGCCACTATTATTATCATGGCCACAACCTGCATCCATTTCAATTGTGACAGTCCCATTAAGACGGCCGATATTGTGGCGAAAACAGGAAGAAGATACTGATAGATTGAAACGAGTTCAGAACCTATGTCTTTAATAGCCGGTTCTACGAGAAAGTAAGCTGCATAGGTCACACAGAACAAAATGAACGCTGCTTCAATCCATGGCACAGCCTGAGAAGTATGGAAAATAGGCTGGTGTAACGAAAATGGAATCAAGACCAACGCCGGGATGGCAGAAAAAAGGAAAACCCATCTAAGCATTGTGATAGGTTTATATGTTTTGGAAGGGCCTTCAAGTATAACGAGATAGAATGCATAGCATATCGTTGAGACAATAGCCAGGATATCTCCCAGAAGATTATCGCTGCCTGTTTTGCCCTTACCTCCGTCGAGAATTACAATAGCTGCACCTATAAAAGATACTAAAACTCCAAGATATTCAATCCAAGAAGGGCGTTGTTTGAGGAAAATCACACCTATTAATATAACGAAAATTGGAGGAAGAGTCATTATAATCGAAATATCAATAGGATCACCGTATTTTAATGAAAGAATGAACAGAAAGATAAAGAGGAAAAGACCGATGGCTCCTCCTAAAATAAGTTTCAGCCAATCATGTTTTTGGATTTTGGCACAATGAATGAATAAAGAAGTAATCCACATCAGAATTGCACCTCCCACAAGTCTCAGGATAATTATCCCGAAAGCCGAGGTCCATTCGGGAATAAGTGCTTTGGTGACAGAAACGTTAACACCCCAGAAAATAACTGCAATAAGAATGCAGACATTACCGACAAAGAAGCTTTTTTTATCGTTTTTATCAGTTGAGTTTGTGGGTTGGACCGGAGAGGGGTTAATGCCGTTTGGCATTGAACCATCCGGATTGGCAGTGTTTTTGTTCATAGTGGGTTCAAGTCTAATTTCGTTATGCAAAATTAGTAAAAAATCCTACGTTTGGATAAGGGAAGTTTGTTTATAAAAACCATTGTTTTATTTTTTTGTTGAAAATATAAAATATAGAATATGAAACAATGTTTTAAAAATAGAAGAAGAAGGCATATTGCCAGATTTTTTGTTGAAGGAGGGCTAATGGTTTTTTCAGCCTTTCTCTGTCTTATGTCATGTAATGTTGCTGACGGCAAAAAAACAGGTGATAGCAGAGATGAGCTTCTTTCAGGAAGAGAGTTTAATAGCAAACAAGATAAGAATATGAATATAAAAACAATTTACCTTGCCGGCGGATGTTTTTGGGGCACAGAACATTTTCTGGGTCTATTGCACGGTGTTGAGAAAACAGAAGTAGGATATGCCAACAGTAAAGTTCCAAATCCTACTTATAAAGAAGTATGCACCGGAAAAACCGATGCAGCGGAAACCGTTGAAGTGATCTATGATGCTAATGAAATTTCATTGTCGTTTCTTCTGAATCTATATTTTCAGACCATAGATCCAACTTCGGTAAACAAACAGGGTAACGATCGTGGTACTCAATACCGCACAGGAATTTATTACACAGATCCTTCCGAAAGACCGGTTATAGAGAAATGTCTTTCTGAACTTCAAAGACACTATTCAAGACCTTTGGCGATAGAGGTGCTTCCTCTTGAAAATTTTTATCCGGCAGAAGATTACCATCAGGATTATCTTGATAAGAATCCGGGAGGGTATTGTCATATAAATCCCGGTTTGTTCAAACTTGCCAAAGAAGCAAAAGACCCTTCGTTAATGAAAGAAAAATCAAAGAATCCGACAGACAGTACTGAAAAAATTATGCAAAGAAAATATTTAAAGCCATCTGATGAAGAGCTAAGGGAAAAGCTCACACCGTTGCAATATGAAGTCACTCAGAACAGTGCGACTGAACGACCCTATGCCAATGAATATAACCGGGAATTTCGTCCTGGTATCTATGTTGATATAGTCACCGGGGAACCCTTATTCTTGTCGACCGATAAATTTGAGTCGGGATGCGGCTGGCCGGCATTTTCAAAACCGATATCTCCCGAAGTCGTGAAAGATTTTGCAGATACTTCCCACGGCATGAACAGAACGGAGGTTAGAAGTGCTGGAGGAAATTCACATCTCGGTCATGTTTTCAACGACGGTCCTCAAGAATTGGGAGGTTTGCGTTATTGCATAAACAGCGCTTCGCTGAAATTTATACCTCTTTCTGATATGCAGAAAGAGGGGTATGGAGATTTTATTCCGTTGGTTAAGCAACAGTGAATCTAATCAGAGCTATAGGTTGTGAGGTCGACAATACCGAGTATTTCGGTTGAGACCTCTCCGAGCCAACCTGCCTGGGCTGACACGCCAGTCTGAATTTTTACAAAATTAATATAATCTAATTCAACAGAATCCCCGTCAGTATCAATAGCATCAGAGATACGGAACCTGTTGCAGTTGGAAAATCCGGCAAAAGCGATATTATCTTCCCCGATATTATCTGCATATCCCCATTCAAAAGGAGGATTCTCCCATTTCCCTGTTTCAGGGTTTTCCTTAGATTTAGCTTCAAGACATGTTCCTGACAAAGTGTATTTTTCATCTTCTATCCATAAAGGATAATAGGATGACTGTTTATGGAATGCCTCCATATATTCAACTTGACCCGTATTGCCAAAATTATCAATCCATTTCACAGGCTGTCCGGGTCCATCGGGTCTAAAATATGTCACTTCATAATTCCTGATGGTGCCAGGTGAGAAAGTATCGCTTCCGCGCAGTTCAAACCATTGATCGTCAGGCAATCCGTTCCCGTTTTCATCCTTCATGACATAAACAATGCCTGGTTCGTTGGAATTTCCGTTTGAATCAATGAATGCGTTACCCAACACCCCGATTTCATACTCTCCCGTGTTGTAAATGTTATGGTTGAATCCGGCGATTATATACCCCCCGAAAGATCCTAGACTAACTGACTGATGATTGCTTATCTTTTGTAAAGACCAGTCAGCAGCTTGCTGTGGGGTGAGGATTTCTCCCTGAATGGAAGCGGATCCGAATTCGTTGATAAACTGCCCAGGAGCCGGTGTCCATTCAAAGACTTTATCCACATATTCATTTCCGGTTGATAAATCCGGATCTAGAGATTCTATTATGTCGTCTTTGTTACAAGACAAAGTGTTAAAGGATAAAAATATTACAACCGAAAATAAAGTTGGTTTTATGTTTGAAGCCATTTTATTGACGAATAATTAGAGTAAGTTCCGCAACTTCTTTGAATTGGGTCATACAAAATTACTTAAATATAATTATAACTTCCGCTTGTTTCGTAATTTATTCACTGACAACCTTTCTATAAGTTCTTTCAAGACCGTATTATTCCGAAAAGGTTCGCTGTAATTGGTTGAATTGCAGATGATATTTGATTGATTATTTTTAAATTGCAATGGAAAATTTTTGCAATAAGAGGGCAAAATGAGTAAATTTGCGAAACTAACCTATAAAATCAAAAGATAAAATGAACGGATTAAAATCTTTTATCCTCTATGGAGGATTTTCTCTCTTAATCTTAGGATGTTCCGCTTATAAAAAGGAAAAATCTGATTCGGACTTAATCCTCGTGTCGGAAATCAATGAAACGATGTTGACCGGTAAATTTTCCCCCGAATGGGAATCATTGAAACAATATGAGACACCGGAATGGTTCCGAGATGCGAAATTTGGAATCTGGGCTCATTGGGGCCCTCAATGTGTAGAAGGATCGGGAGACTGGATGGCACGTTCAATGTATCAGGAAGGAAGCGGAGCTTATAAACATCATGTCGAGAATTACGGACATCCTTCAGAATTCGGTTTTAAGGATATACTTCCCTTATTCAAGGCTGAAAACTGGGACCCTGATTCTTTAGTAGCTTTTTATAAATCTGTAGGAGCCAAATATTTCATGGTATTGGGGAATCATCACGATAATTTTGATCTTTGGGATTCCAAATATCAACCCTGGAACTCTATGAATGTCGGACCTAAACAGGATATATTGGCAAAGTGGGAAGCAGCGTCACGAAAAAACGGTTTGCCGTTCGGAGTTTCGATTCACGCTGATCATGCGCCGTTATGGTATGAACCCTCCCAAAGATATGATCGGAACGGTGATAAAATGGGAGTGTCTTACGATGGATTACTAACTGCTGAAGATGGTAAAGGACTTTGGTGGGAGGGTCTTGACCCTCAAATGCTTTATCAACAGAACCATGAACTGAGCAAAGGATCATGGGCCGACGGAATGATTCATCAGCAGTGGGAATGGGGCAACGGTGCCACGCTTCCTTCGCAGGAATTTGTTGATAATTTCTATAACAGAACCATGGATATGATCAACAGATATAATCCGGATCTTATTTATTTCGATGCCACTGTTCTCCCGCTTTATCCGATTAGTGATGCGGGCCTCAAAATTGCAGCTCATTTTTATAACAAAAACATTCAAGATCACGACGGGAACCTTGAAGCAGTTCTATTCGCAAAGATTTTGAATGATGAGCAGAAACAGGCTATGGTATGGGATGTAGAGAGGGGAGCTCCAAATAATATTCCGGAATTGCCGTGGCAGACCTGCACCTGTATCGGTGGATGGCATTACAATTCTGCAATTTATGAAAATAACGGATATAAATCGGCATCACAGGTTGTTAAGCTTCTCGCTGATGTGGTCAGTAAAAATGGCAATCTGTTATTAAGCGTTCCTTTGCGATCTGACGGCACTTTTGATGAAAAAGAATATGCCATTCTTTTAGATCTGCGCGAATGGATGAACCGGAACGGTGAGGCTATTTATGGCACACGTCCATGGAAAATCTTTGGAGAGGGTCCAATTGCTGAAGCAGATATCAAGATCAATGCCCAGGGATTCAATGAGGGAGCATACACTAAGGCCACGGCAGAAGAAATCAGATTCACGACAAAAGGTGAAGATCTATATGCAATAGCTCTTGATTGGCCGGAGTCGGGAAGATTGAAGATAAAAAATATTAGTTCGGAATCTTTTCCGGCATCTAAAGTTGAATTATTGGGTTTTGGAGATGTTTCCTTCACCCAGAATCCTGAGGGAACCGAAGTGACACTTCCAAAAGAAAAGGTGAATTCTATAGCTCCGGTCCTGAAATTTTCAGGGGGAAAATAAGCCATTAATTATTAGGGCTTTTTAATATAGTTTATTTTTAACAATCACAATTTAAAACATAAATTTTAAAGCATGAGACAATTTTCAAAATGGATCGTCGCATGTGTATGTCTGACAACTATTGCAGGCTTTACCGCGTGTAACGACGATGACGTCTATGTAGAAGAACCTGAAACTCCATCTATTGATCCCGATGATGAAGTAGTATCTCCTATACCTGATTTTAAAATGAAATCAGAAACCATGACAGTAAACATGGAAAGAACTTATCAGGAGATTGAGGGATTCGGCGCTTCCGACTGTTGGTTGCCAAATCAGATCGGTCAATACTGGACAAATAACCGGATGGAGATAGCACGATATCTATTCTCCAAGAGTATTAACAGTGCCGGGCAGCCACAAGGTATCGGTCTTTCCATGTGGCGTGTTAACCTTGGTGCCGGAACGGCTGAAGCAGGAGTTTCCGGGGGTGTCAACAATGCTAATAATCGGGCTGAAAGTTTCCTTTCGGGTTCAAGTTACGACTGGAACAAGGCAGCAGGCCAGAGATATTTCATGCAACAGGCTCTTTCAAACGGTGTTGAAAAGTTTATTCTTTTCAGTAACTCACCTCTTATTCAATGGACCAAAAACGGAGAAGGACGATCAGACAGCAAAGGTTTTGCTAATCTGAAAGAGGATTGTTATGATGATTTTGCCGGTTATATGGCCGATGTTGCAAAACACTTCACTGATGAAGGATATAATATTGCCGCAGTTTCTCCGGTTAATGAACCTCAATATGATTGGGACGGTAGAGATCAGGAAGGATCCGGCTGGATAAATTCAGAGATTGCCAATCTTACCCGCGAACTTGACAAAGCTCTTACAGACAGAGGGCTGGATACTGAAATTTCAATTGCTGAGGCAGGCGACTGGACCTATCTTTACAGTGGTAGTTCTGCAAGAGCAAATACTATCAGCGCGTTCTATGATCCTCAGTCAAATAACTATATCGGGGATCTTGCCCACACCGGAAATATTATCTGCGGTCATAGTTATTGGACTCATTTCAATTGGAACGATATGCGTGATGTCCGTCAGAAAGTTAATGACGCAGCTTCAGCTAAGGGTTTGAGAGTCTGGCAGACAGAATGGTCAATGCTTGATGCAGCTCCCGAAGATGTGGATTACGATGCGGCAGATGCCGAATTCCAGATTGCACAGTATATGTCAAGAGTAATTCACAATGATCTTACAGTTGCAAACTGTACTTCATGGAGTTACTGGACTGCAATGTCAGTGGAAAGATATAGCCAGAGAAACAGGTTTGAACTAATTAAGACCACACCTGCCGGTGGAAATTATTCAAATGATTTTACTACAGGTGGCACCTATGAAATCACTCCGAATCTATGGGTTTTGGGAAATTATAGTCTCTTTGTTCGTCCCGGTTTCAAACGTGTCGGTGTAACCTATAATGAATCGAAGAATTTCTTCGCGTCTGCTTATATTGCTCCTGACAATAGTTCTTTAGTTGTTGTAGTGACGAACTATGATAAAGAAAATGGTGTTAATCTGAAATTGTCTAACCCAAATGGAACAAAGGCAATTTATCGCTATACTACCAGTGAAACAAAGAATCTTCTTCAGGAAAGATTTAATGTGAAGGATCAGATTTTCGTTGATCCGGCAAGTGTGACTACAATAGTTTATCATTTCTAAAATTTCTATCCAAATGACTCTTAAAGGAAAATTTGGTAAACTTATAAAGAGAGCGGTACTTTGTGCCGCTCTCTTTGTACCGCCATTTACAGCTTTTTCGCAAGTGAGTTTCGGAGAAGCTATAAAATTTAACGATGGTTGGCTCTTTACTTTTGACGATATTCCGGAAGCCAAGACTCAGGAATTCACAGACACAACCTGGCGTGAGCTTAGTTTGCCCCACGACTGGAGTATCGAGGGCGTTTATTCTCCTCAATGGGCCAGTGGTACAGGCTATCTCCACGGAGGTATTGGTTGGTATCGTAAATATTTCAATTTTAATCATTCAGAAAATCAAGGTAAGAAAAACTATATTTATTTTGAAGGTGTCTATAATAGGAGTGACGTATATATCAATGGTCATCACTTAGGACATCGTCCCAGCGGTTATAATTCTTTCATGTATGATTTGACACCCTATTTGAAAGAGGGGGACAATGTTATTTCAGTAAAAGTAGATCATAGCCGTTATGCCGACTCAAGGTATTATACCGGTTCCGGGATTTATCGAGATGTATATTTAATTGAAGCTCCCGAGACTCATATTGCTCAATGGGGTGTCGGATTTGAAACAGAAACAGTCAAAAACGGCACTGCCTCCGTTAAAGTCAATGTTGCAATAGAAAACCCCAAGAAGGGTCTTAAGATTAAAACGGAGTTAATTGAAGCATCGGGAAAAATAGTGGCATCTGCCATTTCAAACGCCACAGCTGAGAATGTCCTTTCCATGAAAGTGAAGGAAGCCAAACTTTGGAGCATAAAAGACCCTTACCTCTATTTCTTAAGAACGGAACTTCTTGAAAAAGGGAAAAGGATTGACGGTTCTGAAATACCGGTGGGAATAAGGACACTTGACTTTAATCCCGACACAGGTTTCGCCCTCAACGGAGAGAATTTAAAAGTCTTGGGAGTCTGCATTCATCATGATGGGGGTGCTTTGGGTGCAGTTGTGCCTGAAGAAGTTTGGGAAAGAAGGTTGAGAAACCTGAAAGATTTAGGAGTAAATGCGCTCAGGATGAGTCATAATCCTCAGGCACCTGTGGTTTATGATTTAGCTGACAGGATGGGGTTGTTGATAATGGATGAAGCAAGCGATGAATGGGAATTTCCCAAAAGGAAGTGGGTTGAAGGATGGAATGTCGGTACTCCCAGTTTTGATGGCACTGCAGATTTCTTTGAAGAATGGATAGACAGGGATGTGGCAGATATGGTGCGACGTGACCGCAATCACCCGTCAGTGTTCCTATGGAGCATCGGAAATGAAGTTGATTATCCCAATGATCCGTATTCTCATCCAGTGCTGGATACTCTGGGAACTGAAGAATCCGGATTTACGCAGACTAATTACGGAGGATATAAACCTGATGCCCCTAATGCCATGAGAATAGGGGAGATTGCAAAACGGCTGAATGACGTCGTGAAAGGAATAGACACATCGAGGCCCACTACCGGAGCGTTAGCCGGAGTTATCATGAGTAATCAGACAGCCTATCCCGAAGCTGTGGATATAGTGGGATATAATTATACTGAAGACAGATATGCCGCCGATCACGCCACTTATCCTGACAGGGTTATCTATGGAAGTGAAAATCGTCACGACTATAATGCATGGAAAGCAGTAAGGGATAATGACTATATATTCGGACAGTTCCTTTGGACAGGTATCGATTATTTAGGAGAATCGGGACGCTGGCCATCCAGAGGGATGTTTACAGGACTCCTTGACCTTAAAGGTGATCCCAAGCCTCGTGCAATGTTCCGAAAATCTTTATGGAGTGAGACCCCGTTCACTTATATTGGGACACATCCTTATTCCGGTCAGTTCAGAAGATTTGCTAGATGGCTCTCAACCGATGCACCGGATCTTTGGAATTATAATGAAGGAGACAGCATAAGGGTTGTGGCATATTCAAATGCTCCTCAGGTTAGATTAATGCTGAATGGGAAACAGATTGGAGAGGTAAAGCCTCAAGACGATGTAACAGGAATAATTCATTGGGAAATACCATATGTTCCCGGTGTTCTGACAGCCGAAGGGTTGAACCGGAACGGGGAAGTGGAATCCACCTATACTATTCAGACCACAGGTCGCCCGTATGCCCTTAAGATAACTTCCGATATCGAGGAATTTACAAAACCCGGTCAGACAGCACATCTTTTTATCGAAGTTGTTGATGAGAACGGTTTGCCGGTAAAGCTGGCCGATAACGAGGTCACTGTAAGAATTAAGGGAGATGCCCGACTGTTGGCTCTTGAGTCCGGAGATAATTCCGACATGGGGAATTATCATGACAATCGCCAGAGAGTGCGTGGGGGTAAACTGGTTGGATATCTTAAAGCTACAGGTGAAGGTCCTGTCACAGTCGATATCTCTTCCCCTCTGTTGAAACCGGCCACTGTTGTGATTCAATAAAAAACTATTTTCTAAAATATTGTTAATGAAACTATTCTAATTAGAATAGTTTCATTATTTTTGTAGGAAAATTAAGCCGTCGGGAACTCCCGGGCATTCTGAATCTGATTATCTAACTAACCTATAAGAACATGAAGAAATCTTTAGCATTTGTTTCATTTTTAGGGATTTTCTCCTGTTTCCCTCTTTCTTCGCAGACTTTTAAGGAATGGCAGGATCAAAATCTGAATGAAGTCAATCGGTTGCCGATGCATACGGCTTATTTCCCTTTCGCATCTTCCGAAGAAGCTAAAAAGGGCGATATATCAAAGTCGGATAATTTTATGTCGCTCAACGGAAAATGGAAATTCAACTGGGTGAAAGATGCTGATCAACGGCCTGCAGATTTTTTCTTGGTTAATTTCAATGATAAGGGCTGGGAAGAAATAAATGTGCCTGGGGTCTGGGAGCTCAACGGGTATGGTGATCCTATGTATGTAAATACCAATTATCCATGGAGTAATGATTTCGAGAATAATCCACCGTATGTGCCCGTTGAAAACAATCATGTCGGGTCATATCGGCAGAGTTTTGTGATTCCGGCAGAATGGAAGGGTAAGGATATAATCGCACATTTCGGTTCCGTTCTTTCAAACATGTATCTCTGGGTAAACGGCAAGTTTGTAGGATACGGCGAAGACAGTAAGCTTGAACAGGAATTCGACCTGACTCCTTATCTCAAACCAGGACAGGAGAATCTGATAGCTTTTCAAGTGTTCAGATGGAATGACGGATCATATCTTGAAGATCAGGATTTTTTCCGCTATTCCGGAGTGGGAAGAGACTGTTATCTTGTTGCAAGAGATAAAAACCGAATTGAGGATGTGAGGATTACCCCCGACCTCGTTAATGACTATAAAGACGGTATCCTTAAGGTTGATTTAAAACTCAAAGGGAAAGGTGTCACCCAACTCACGCTCTATGCTCCCGACGGTAAAGAGGTTGCTTCGCAAAAAGTAACAGGAAGCGGGTCTGCTACATTTAATGTGGAAAACCCTTTAAAATGGACTGCTGAAACTCCCAATCTTTATAAATTATCTGCTAATCTATTCGGAGGCACTGAAACCTTGACATTTAATGTAGGTTTTAGAAAAATAGAGATCAAAGACCGTCAGGTGCTCGTAAATGGACAGCCGGTTCTTTTCAAAGGAGTTGACCGTCATGAGCTTGATCCTGACGGAGGTTCCGTGGTTTCTCCGGAAAGAATGCTGCAGGATATACAAATCATGAAACAAAACAATATCAATGCTGTAAGAACGAGCCATTATCCAAACGATAATCTTTGGTATGACCTTTGTGATGAATATGGCATTTATGTTGTTGCTGAAGCAAATGTAGAGAGTCATGGAATGGGATATGGCGACAGATCTCTTGCAAAAGATTCTTCCTGGGAGAAGGCTCATCTTGAAAGGAATCAAAGAAATGTTCAGAGAAATTATAATCATCCTTCAATCATATTCTGGAGCCTCGGTAATGAAGCAGGAAACGGCATAAACTTCATAGAAGCTTATAATTGGGTAAAGAATGAAGATCCTTCGCGTCCGGTACAATACGAACAGGCACACGGAGAAGGAAATACAGATGTAATGGTGCCTATGTATATGACCCATGAAGGAATTGAGAAGTATGCACAGAACGGGAAACTCCCGTTAATCCAATGTGAATATGCCCATGCAATGGGAAATTCTATGGGCGGTTTCAAGGAATACTGGGACCTTTATAGAAAATATCCGAGTCTTCAAGGTGGTTTCATATGGGACTTTGTCGATCAATCTCCACGATGGACTAACAGCGACGGAATAGAAATCTTCGCTTACGGAGGTGATTTTAATCCTTACGATCCTTCAGATCAGAATTTCTGTAATAACGGACTTATTGCTCCTGACAGAAAACCGCACCCTCATATGGCGGAAGTTAAAAGAGTGCAGCAGAATATCTGGACTTCTCCGGCCGACCTAAAGAACGGTAAATTTAATGTCTACAATGAGAATTTCTTTACAGATCTTTCAAACTACGTTCTTAACTGGGAAATCGTTGAAAACGGAGTTCCGGTGGAATCAGGCGTAATAGACAATATAAACGTGGGTCCTCAAAAGACCGGTTTAATCACCATCCCTTATACCAATCTTCCGGACAGTGGCGAACAATTCCTGAATGTTTCTTATTCACTGAAAAAGGCAGACGGAATCCTTCCCGCCGGTACAGAACTGGCTCGTCAGCAGATACCTTTGAAAACTCCTGAATCAATGCCTTTGGAAATTAAGAACAAGACTGAAAAGGGGAAAGTCTTAGATCTGAATATCATAGAGAACCAGAGGAATTATCTCATAGTGAAAGGTAATGATTTTTCCATAGATTTCAGCCGTAAAGACGGTTTCATGTCACGTTACGATGTTAACGGAACTGAAATGCTCGAAAAGGGTGCTCAACTTAAGCCTAACTTCTGGAGAGCCCCGACAGATAATGATTTTGGTGCCAACCTGCAGAACAAATACCGGGTATGGAAAAATCCGGAAATGAAACTCCGGTCGCTCGACGCTGAAAAAACTTCAGATGGACTTGTGAAAGTCTCTGCACGCTACGAAATGCCGCAAGTTTCAGGAGACCTCACAATGACTTATACTATCAATAATGTAGGAGAGACCCTAATCTCCCAGAGTTTCGTGGCTACCAATTGTGCTGACGTTCCGAACCTTTTCCGATTCGGTCTGGAAATGCGTATGCCTGAAAAATTCAATACTGTGGAATATTATGGAAGAGGACCGCAGGAAAATTACATAGACAGAAAGGAGAGTGCCGATATCGGAATCTACCGTCAAAGCGTGAAAGAACAGTATTATCCTTATATCCGTCCGCAAGAAACCGGAACAAAAGGTGGCATCAGATGGTGGAAACAGCTTAACAGTGCAGGCATCGGCCTTGAGTTCTTATCTTCACAACCATTCTATGCTTCAGCATTGAATTATACTGTTGATTCTCTTGACGAAGGGAAAGAGAAGCATCAGATGCATCCGGAATACGTCAAGAAATCGGATTTTGTCAATCTGATAATCGACGGTTATCATTCCGGAGTAGCCGGTGTTAATTCTTGGGGAGCCCTGCCGTTGCCTCAGCATCAATTGCCATATGGGAACTATGACTTTGAAGTGCTGGTGTCACCGGTAAATAATTCGATCTCAACTCTTTCTTATCAGAAATAATGTCTCTGACTTTAGCTATAAACCTACTAACTTACAAACTAACCAATCATGATTTCAAGTAAAAGTTTAATTGGAGCTTCTTTGCTCCTGGCATCATCGGCAATGATGTTGCAGGCTCAAAACACCGCGACGGTGACCTTGCAGCCATCTGAAAAAAGTCCTATTATTGAAAAAGAGATCTATGGCCAATTCTCAGAACATCTCGGCACCTGCATCTATGGAGGACTCTGGGTGGGAGAGAATTCCCCGATTCCCAATCAGAACGGATACCGACTCGATGTTCTTAATGCGCTCAAAGAGCTTCATGTGCCATTGCTCAGATGGCCCGGTGGTTGCTTTGCTGATGAATATCATTGGATGAATGGTATCGGTCCGCGAGAGAATCGTCCGACAATGGTCAACAATAACTGGGGAGGAACTGTAGAGGATAACTCTTTCGGCACAAATGAGTTCTTTAATCTTTGCGAGATTCTGGATTGCGAACCTTATCTATGTGGCAATGTTGGAAGCGGAACCGTGCAGGAACTGGCAGAATGGGTGGAATATATAACTGCTGAGAGCGGTCCGATGGCCGAACTCCGCAAACAGAACGGAAGAGAGAAACCCTGGAAACTTAAATATCTCGGTGTGGGAAATGAAAGCTGGGGTTGCGGCGGTAATTTCACTCCGGAATATTATGCCAACGTTTACCGCAGATATCAGACTTATTGCAGGGAATTCGATGGAAATAAATTATA
The DNA here is from genome assembly GCA_022510445.1 of Muribaculaceae bacterium. Classification (GTDB taxonomy): domain Bacteria; phylum Bacteroidota; class Bacteroidia; order Bacteroidales; family Muribaculaceae; genus Lepagella. The sequence continues at coordinate 28,704 of JAFLTN010000025.1, forward strand.
TAAGATTGCTTCAGGAGCCAGCGATTATGACTATGACTGGACAGAGGTTATGATGAAAAATGCCGGCCGTTATATGGATGGCATCTCATTACATTATTACACTGTCGAGAACTGGAATAAAAAGGGGTCTGCAACAGTTTTTGATACTGAGGGTTATTACAGGACACTTGCAAAATGCCTCGGCATCAAAGAAGTTGTGGCAAAACATTGCCGGATAATGGATAAATACGATCCTAAAAAGCGTGTCGGGTTGCTTGTTGACGAATGGGGAACCTGGTTTGATGAAGAGCCGGGAACTATCAAAGGTCATCTCTTCCAGCAGAATACCTTGAGGGATGCTATGGTAGCTGCGCTAAGCCTTAATATTTTCCACACCTTTACTGATCGGGTAAAGATGACAAATATAGCCCAGATTGCCAATGTTCTTCAGGCAATGGTGCTGACAAAAGATGATCAAATGGTACTTACTCCTACATATTATGTATTCAAGATGTATGTGCCTCATCAGGATGCCAAGCTTATTCCTCTTAAGGTAAATACACCGGCTGCACAAATGGTAGATGACCATGCCGTGCCGGCTGTCAGTGCTACTGCTTCAGTCAAGAATGGAATCACCACTATATCTTTGGTCAATACCGACGTAGACAAGACTTCTGAAGTAATAATTGACCTTAATGGTGTATCTGCTAAGAAAATTTCAGGTGAAATTCTAACTGCTGCAAATATCAATGATTATAATGACTTCGGTCAGCCTGAGAAAATAACCCTGAAAGATTTTGATACTAAAAATCTTAAAATTAAGGATGGTAAGCTTACTGTCACTCTTCCCACAAAGAGTATTTTGACCTTAAGTCTTAACTGATAAACGGGATAAGAAATATTTGAAGATGTGTCAAAATAATTTTTTGACACATCTTCATTATGAATGAGATATTTCTTAAATTAGATTCATAGATTAATCGCCACGACATCTATTGAAGACTGGGCTAAAAGGGAAAATTTTAATAAGAAAAATATAGCAATTGAGTAAGAGGTTTATTATTTTCGTATTATAATTGTAAACCGATTCCAAGACACCGGTCTACTGTTTTTGTTAATGCGGAGGTCTAAGATTTAAAATTATGCAAAGAATAAATACTATATTTCTTTTAAGCCTTTTGTTTGTAATGTCATGCGGCAGAAAGGAAGTTGCCGTGTCTGTCTCTAACAACACACAGACTGACATCGGATCAAGGATAATCGAGGTTCCGGCAGGAAGAATATTTGCCGTTCTCCAATCCAAAGGTTTCTATGTTGAAAATAGTAACAACCAAAAGATTCCGTATCAGCTTACTCACGATTCCCTGATTCTCTTTAAAGCAGAGGTAAAACCCGGAGAAAGTGAAATTTTCAAGATTGTCTCCTCAGACAGTATTCATTCTTATCCTGCTGTGGCATGGGGAAATC
>JAFLTN010000250.1 GCA_022510445.1 Muribaculaceae bacterium
TCGCCTATAAGACGCAGGCACAAAACAACCGAACTTCATTCGGACAAATCAATTAAGCATATTCCGCAAGCGAAGCGGATTCGAACACAAGAGCGACGGAAAGTCGCTCTTGTGTTATCGATGCAGCTCCTGCCGTCTAACAAAAGCCTGCATTCGGAGGAATTAATTTCATGCAGTGGATGGCAGGTCGTTGCTGAAAGCGTCGTCCGATAAAAAAACCGCTCTTGCGAGCGGTTTTTCGTTTGTTGGTGCGGAAAGAGAGGTTCTATAACCTATATTGTCAAGAATAATCAATAATTCGTAAAAGGCTATTGATTAACAGTATATTCAAAACTCGCTTGTCATAAATTATTTCTGACAGCTATTGCATATTTCAAAAATTGGGTGTAATTTTGGGTGTAGATTCAAGGAGATAGTGAGTTATGAATATCAAGCGAAATGTCATCTTCCAATTGGAGAGCCGCAAGAAGGCGGGTGTGCCTATTGTAGAGAATGTCCCGATTCGTATGCGGGTCATTTACGACAGTCAGCGCATCGAGTTTACCACTGGTTATCGCATCGATGCAGCCAAGTGGGATGCCGACCGGCAGCGTGTCAAGAACGGCAGCACCAACAAGCTCAAACAGTCGGCATCGCAAATCAATGCCGACCTGAATCATTTCGATGCCGTTATCCAAAACATCTTCAAAGAGTATGAACTGAAAGGCGAGATGCCGACAATGCAGCAGGTCAAAGACGCCTTCAATGAGCAGGTGAAAATCAAGACTCCAACT
>JAFLTN010000251.1 GCA_022510445.1 Muribaculaceae bacterium
CCCTTCACCATATCCGCGGCTTGGGAATCTCGGCCGAAGAATATCTAAGGGACGCGGAGGCATGTGAGCGCTACACCACCTCCAAACTCTTTCGGCCTCCACACGGATATCTCACACCGGCCCAACTCCGCGAGTTGAAGAAGCATTACAAGGTGGTGATGTACGATCTCGTGACACGCGACTACAGCAAATGTATTAAGGCGGAGGATGTGGTGAGAAATGTGAAGAAATATACCCGTGACGGCTCCATAATCGTGTTTCACGATTCTCTCAAGAGCATCGACAAGTTGAAGACGGCGCTTCCGGAAGCCCTGAAATGGCTCAAGGAGCAGGGGTGGGAGTTCGGGTTGCTTTGAAAGGTCTTTTAAGGTTGGAAAGTTGGAAAGTTGGAAAGTTGGAAGGTTGGAAAGTTGGAAGGAGGGGAACCCGCCTTCGGCAGACAAAACTTGCTTTCCTTGGGGAGGGTTGAAGGTTGGAAAGTTGGAAGGTTGGAAAGTTGTAAGGTTGGAAAGTTGGAAAGGGGAGGAGAAATAAATTGATTGGAGAATGAAGAAAGTATTGGTGGTGGGAGCCGGAGGATTTGCCGGCGGTTTCATAGTGGAAGAGGGTCTGCGCCGCGGATATGAAGTGTATGCCGGGGTGAGGGAATCCACCTCACGCAGATATCTCACCGGGGAGGAAATAAAGTTTGTGACATTTGATTTCGACAATCCCGAAAGCCTGGCGAAGACTATGGAATCCGTTATGCCGGGTGATGAAAAGTGGGATT
>JAFLTN010000252.1 GCA_022510445.1 Muribaculaceae bacterium
GTAGAAAGAAAACCTATGCCTTTCGTGTCGCAATAGTCTTTCAATTCCCTGAACTCGTCATAGGTGAGTTCCAGATTCTTAAGCATCTTGTGCTGGCTGTCGGCCCCGGCGTTCTCTTTCTGATAATCAGCCGCCTCACAGTTTGCCGTCACGAGAGAGTGGGCATGAAACGTCTGAAATTTTATATAATCGGCGCCTGCTTCCAATGCGGCATCCACCATCTTCTTGGCAGTTTCCAAACTTCCGTTATGGTTCACTCCGGCCTCTGCTATTATCTTCATATCTCTTCTATTTCTAAATCAGTTTCTTCCCCTCCCCAACTTTCAAACTTTCTTTCGCTTTTGGAGGCTGGAAGCCTCCGCTCCATTCCCTTCCAACCTTCCAACTTTCAAACCTTCTTTCGCTTTTGGAGGCTGGAAGCCTCCGCTCCATTCCCTTCCTTTCGAAAGCAAGTTTTGTCTGCCGAAGGCGGGTTCCCCTCTTTCCAACTTTCCAACCTTCCAACCTTCCAACTTTCAAACTTTCAAACCTTATCCAACCGATGCCCCATCCTTTCCTTCTTGGTGTGCATATAGAATCGGTTGTACTCGTTGGGTTCTATCTCAAGCGGCACGTTCTCGGTCACTTCGAGTCCATACCCCTCCAGTCCTATGCGCTTCACGGGATTATTCGTCATAAGCCTCATTTTCTTCACTCCCAAGGCATGAAGAATGTTGGCTCCCACTCCGTAATCCCTTTCATCGGCCTTGTGTCCCAGGTGAAGGTTGGC
>JAFLTN010000253.1 GCA_022510445.1 Muribaculaceae bacterium
CGGAAAAGTTCGGCGATGATGGGTCGGCCGTGTTTCTCTCCCCATAGTTCAAGAACGTAGGGAGAATGGTAGATATTGTCGATATGCAGGAAAGCCTTGTGAGTCAGGTCGGAGAAAGCATCGAGATGGAATCGTTCGTCGCGCTGCCATTCCGGATTCACCTGCCAAAGCATCCATTGGGAAGCCATTTCATAGAAACCGGCACCACCCCAGCCGGCACCTTCGTTATCACAACTGATCTGAGTCTGGAAACTATGACCGAGTTCATGGGCGATACAATTAAGGTTTTCATCCTGAACACGGTTTGGTGCAATCCAAAGGGCACCGATCACATCATCGTAGGCACCTCCGAAGGCTGTGCCTTCCAATGAATAATCAAGCATCACCATCATCTTGTATTTGTCAGCCTTGGTTCCTGGCTTGACAAAAGCGAGGTCGTTATAGAAGAAAGAATAGAAAGATTCGAGTTTATCAAGGAGGTTAGCAAGATCCACCTTCATGTTGTGCCGGATTGTATCACCGTTTTCACGCACCTGGATATAGTCGGGGGCAGTGCTGATGTTGCTGCCGAAACCGGGGGCCCAGAAAAGCACGATATTGTCAGTGGCTACCATACGGGATGGATCCCATTTGGAAACATTCCATCCGAATTCCACCTCGTCGTCGGCATCTGAGCTATCGTGGGCAGCCTGTGGCTTTGGCTTGTAGATTGCTTTCTGGCTGATGGAGAAAGGATCTTCAGCCAGAGTAACCTTTA
>JAFLTN010000254.1 GCA_022510445.1 Muribaculaceae bacterium
TTCTCAACTTCAACAAGATGTAGCTCGACATAATGCTCAATATCCCGGTGTAACTCTTCATTCATATGACAAAGCCCATGACAGGTTCCTTATAATAGATGAAGAGGTATATCACATAGGCCATTCTTTAAAAGATCTTGGTAAAAAAATGTTCGGTTTCTCTAAAATGGAAGTTTTAACCGGTTCAGAACTCTTATCCAAATTATAAATTTCGAGTTTCATTGAATTATATTGGGACACTCTTATCTAATTTTCAAGAAGTATACTAAGAGGTTCACTTAAAAATTCGCCACCGGCGAATAACAGCTATGAAAAGATATCCCATCGGGCAACAGGATTTCGCCGATATAATCGAAACCCATTCCATATATGTCGACAAGACTGATATAATCTACAACTTGACCGACAGGTGCAAGTATGTCTTCCTTGCCCGGCCTCGCCGTTTCGGTAAGAGTCTTCTTCTCTCCACAATAAAATATTATCTCGGAGGCAGAAAAGAACTCTTCGAAGGTCTCAGGATTATGGACCTCGAAAAGAAATGGACAAAACATCCTGTCCTGCACCTCAGTTTCGCCACCTTTCAGTCAAACAATGAAAGAAGCCTTGTTTCAATTCTTGAGAATCAATTCCAAAAATGGGAGAAACTATACGGCGTTGACAAGAGTAACTTGGAGTATGCAGAACGTTTCCGGAACATCATTGAAGCCGCTTGCGAAACAACCGGCGAGAAAGCAGTCATACTTGTAGATGAATACGA
>JAFLTN010000255.1 GCA_022510445.1 Muribaculaceae bacterium
CTCCACATTCGGGATACTGAGCATCACCATTCCGTCGCCTTCCGTCAAGCCGTTCCTCACCTCAAGATCGTCGGCACATCCCGTCGATCCCGCCATCAGGAAAATTCCCAACACACCCCCTAATATCTTTTTTATCAAATTCATGATATCGGTTTTATCTTAAGACCCTCTTTACAACCCTCCAACCTTCCAACCCTTTTTCGCTTATGGAGGCTGGAAGCCTCCGCTCCATTACTTTCCAACTTTCCAACCTTCAAACCTTTAAACTTTAAACTTTGAACTTTAAACTTTCCCGTCAGGGGATCACCAACTGTCGGTGACTCCCTCATGATCCCAATCCTTCACCTTCACATACACGTCTATGGCCATTCTGTCGGGAGTTTTCACCCGTGCCACCACATCATAGAAATAATCCCTCACCAATCCGTGGCTGAAACCGTCACCGTTGGGTCTTCCGGGATTCGACTGGTCGCCGTATTTGTCGCCGCTGCCGCTGCCTCCTCCGTAATGCGTCTCGTTAGTGTTTCCTCCGAAGAGAGTTATCAATTTGAAATCCGACGGGTTCCAGTCTGTCTTCTCCTGATATGGCAGACCATTGTGGGCATATTCCTCCATCACAAACGGGAATGCCAACACCGTGTGCTCATCTATTCTTTGAGTGTTGTTTTCCGGGAGGTATGCCACACCCTGCCACACTCTTCTCCGCGAAGCCTGCCATGCGGCAAGGTCGTCGGTCCATAGTTCCAGCGAATTG
>JAFLTN010000256.1 GCA_022510445.1 Muribaculaceae bacterium
ACTCTGAGCACATTCCCGCGTGCCGCCATCCGCAATTTCGGAAAAAGATTGCGTATCAGATTCACATTATTATTATTGACCCCATAAAATATCTGCGGATCAACACTATCTATTATTACATTTCTTTCGTTCATATCATCATATTTATCCTTTCCAACCTTCCCCCTTTCTCGCTTATGGAGGCTGGAAGCCTCCGCTCCATTCCCTTCCAACCTTCCAACTTTCCAACCCTCCAACCTTCCAACTTTCACCCTTTCTCGCTTTTGGAGGCTGGAAGCCTCCGCTCCATTCCCTTTCCAACTTTCCATCCTTCCGAAAGCAAGTTTTGTCTGCCGAAGGCGGGTTCCCATCCCTCTTTCCAACTTTCCGATTACTATTCGCTTTAAACTTTCAACTTTCAACTTTCCAACTTTCGCGAAGCGCCGGCGAAGCGTCACCCTACCGACCCTTCGAGAGTTATCTGAAGCAATTTCTGTGCCTCAACTGCAAATTCCATAGGAAGTTTGTTCATCACCTCCTTCGCATAACCGTTAACTATAAGTGCCACAGCCTCTTCAAGAGGTATTCCTCTCTGCTGGCAATAAAAAAGTTGTGCCTCGTTGATCTTCGAGGTGGTGGCCTCATGTTCCACTGTGCTGCTCGAATTCCTCACATCGATATATGGGAAAGTATGTGCCCCGCATTCATTGCCCATCAGCAGCGAATCACACTGTGTGAAGTTGCGGCATCCTGTCGCCTTCTCATCCACTCTCAC
>JAFLTN010000257.1:0-252 GCA_022510445.1 Muribaculaceae bacterium
ACGAGATGGAAATCAGCAAAGACCTACAGATAGAAGGCAGGAAAAAAATGAAGGAACTTATTTCCAGGATTCATGAAGATCAGAAGGCCGGCAATATTCCCGATCTAAATTTCAAAGCGCTCACGGAGGTGGGAGTGGCTGAAGACGTGATAAAGGAATATTGCAAGGTGTCGCCGCCGGCCATGGTGGTGATGGTGACCCGAGGAAAGAAGAAGAAGGGAGAGCAAATGATAGGCAGCGTCACTGCCGAGG
>JAFLTN010000257.1:262-753 GCA_022510445.1 Muribaculaceae bacterium
CGACTGCAAGGTGCCTGTGCTTTCAATACCCGAAAACTGCTCTTTCACTCTCATAAAGCAACTGAAGGAGGTGATATTCCTTTGCAATATGGAGCAATACGACCTGATTTGTGTGGACACCTTCATGAGAATGTTTGATTATCCGGAAGTGACGATAACCTTGATACCGGTGACCGAAAAACAGGATAAGAACCTTAAGAGCAAACTCTTGAACTTAAAAGATTATTTCAGTAAGACTTATCCTACCGCTCATTTCATCACATCGATTATCCCTACCAAATCTTTCATGGAGGAATTCAACCATTACGAATCTCAGAGAGGCACGGAATTGATAGTATTGCCGAATAAAAAGAAAAATGCCTTTATGCGTCTCTTTAATCCGGGCTTGGCCCACAGGCTTCTATTTGAGCGTGATCTTCCGCTTTTGGCGATGCCTATATAATAAGAGAAGAATACAGGAATATAGAAATTAATGATGGGTTTTTATCCAT
>JAFLTN010000258.1 GCA_022510445.1 Muribaculaceae bacterium
ACCAACCTGAAATCCTTTCGCAATTTACGAGTTTTATTCCCGCAAGCTCTCCTCATTTGACAGCATTTTGTTCAAAAACTGCTTCGTGCGGTCCATCTGAGGGTGTTCAAAAAACTCCTTCGCGGGAGCTTCCTCCACCACCTGACCGTCCGCCATAAATACCACCCTGTCCGCCACCTCTTTGGCAAAGCCCAGCTCATGAGTGACCACAACCATGGTAGTCCCCTCCTCCGCCAGCTTCTTCATCACCTCGAGAACCTCAATTGTCAGCTCCGGATCCAAGGCGGAAGTGGGTTCGTCAAAGAGGATCACCTTGGGATTGGTAGCAATAGCGCGGGCAATGGCAACTCTCTGCTGCTGTCCCCCGGAAAGCTGATCTGGATAATAATTAGCCCGATCCTCCAGACCAACCTTCTTCAGCATCTCCCAAGCTGTACTTTCCGCTTCCGACTTCGGTATCTTACGGGCAACTGTAAGCCCTGCCATCACATTTTGGAGGGCGGTCATATTCCGGAACAGGTTAAAGCTTTGGAACACGAAGCCCATCTGCATCCGAAACTCCCGAATTAATTTTTTACTGATATGGCTCATATCATGCCGCAGTTCATCAAAAACAATCTCTCCCTGCTCCACACGCTCCAGAAAACTGATGCACCGAAGCAGTGTGGTCTTTCCAGAACCGCTGGGTCCCAGCACCGCAATCACTTCGCCTTTATCCACCCGAAAATCAATGCCATTCAGCACTT
>JAFLTN010000259.1 GCA_022510445.1 Muribaculaceae bacterium
TACAGCATTGTATTCTTCTTTAGATTGGAATATGTTCATCCTTGTCTCAACAATCATTCTTGCTGCTGGCAGTAGGTTTGTATTGTGGTTGGGTGAAAGAATTACAGATAAGGGTATTGGCAATGGTGTGTCAATCATTATCATGATAGGTATCATCGCACGTTTCCCAACTGCCGTGATTCAAGAATTTATGTCTCGTCTCACAGCAGGTCAAGGAGGTCTTGTCATGTTCCTTCTCGAGATCGTATTGTTCCTTGCAGTTATTGCAGCGGCAATCCTTCTTGTTCAAGGTGTTCGCCGAGTTCCTGTGAATTATGCGAAGAAAATTGCAGGCGCTCGCCAAATTGGTGGTGCTCGTCAGTATATTCCTTTGAAGCCGTATGCTGCTAACGTGATGCCTATCATCTTTGCTCAGGCAATCATGTTTATCCCTGTTACATTGGCACAATTTTCAGGAAGCAAATTGAATCCTGTTGTTAGCCAGTTGATAGACAATACAAGCTGGGGATATAATCTGATTTTTGCAATACTGATTGTGCTTTTTACATATCTGTACACAGCCATCACGATTAACCCTGTGCAGATGGCAGAGGACATGAAGCGTAATAACGGGTTTATCCCGGGTGTAAAGCCGGGTAAAGATACAGCAGACTATATCGACAAGATTATGTCTCTGATTACATTCCCGGGTTCTTTGTTCCTTGCTTTCATCGCCATCTTGCCTGCCTTTGCGGGTATGTTTG